>NZ_JBEXDZ010000072.1:0-43284 GCF_040606085.1 Streptomyces sp. NPDC005485
CTAATCCCCACCGAAGTGGTTCATCGTTCGACTTGCATGTGTTAAGCACGCCGCCAGCGTTCGTCCTGAGCCAGGATCAAACTCTCCGTGAATGTGTGCAGGTAATCCTGCGAAACACTCGCGTTGAGCGGAACAGCCGGGCGGAATAAGCCCAACCGTTCACAGCGTCCTCGCTGATGCGCCTACCGAAACAATGCCCGGCAGGACTTTTTTCAAAGGAACCTCGCCCCGACCGATCGGCCGGAGACGGGGTATCAACATATCTGGCGTTGATTTTTGGCACGCTGTTGAGTTCTCAAGGAACGGACGCTTCCTTTGTACTCACCCGCAGAACATTTTCTGGGGCTTTCCTCCGGGCGCTTCCCTTCGTGTTCCCAGACTCTATCAGTGTTTCTCCGGCTCTCTGACCACCGTCCCGCAGGCATGCGGAAACGGACCCCGAGATAGGATCTGACAAGTTGGGTGCTGCCAGGCAAGGGCGCTTGGTCACGCCGCTCAGCCTCAAGCAGGAGTACGACTGTACACGGGGGCTTGGAGCGGGCGCAAATCGTTTGTGCTGTGCTCTACGGCCGCCAACCGGGACCTCTCGTGCGGAACCGGCACTTCATATGACATACCCTGCTCAACAGTGCGCCGTCCGGTACAGGCAGTGACGGCCCATTTGAATCTCCACCCCTGGGAGGCTTCCCATGACCACCGTGACGTCCCCTATTGCAGGACGCGCCATCGGGCTCGCCGCTGTGCCGGACCCCGTCTTCTCCGGAGCGATGGTGGGTCCCGGAACGGCCATCGACCCCGTCCGTGAGCCCTCTGAGGCTGTCGCCCCCGTGGACGGAGTCATCGTCTCGCTCCATCCGCACGCCTTCGTCGTGGTCGACGCAGACGGCCACGGTGTGCTGACTCACCTCGGCATCGACACCGTCCAGCTCAACGGCGAGGGCTTCGAACTGCTCGTCAACAAGGGCGACACCGTGACCCGCGGTCAGGCTGTCGTCCGCTGGGACCCGGCTGCCGTCGAGGCGGCCGGTAAGTCCCCTGTGTGCCCGATCGTGGCCCTTGAGGCCACGGCCGACTCTCTCGTCGACCTCCGAGAGGACGGCGACGTGAAGTCCGGCGACCAGCTCTTCACCTGGCGCTGACGTCAAACCCGTACTAGACGGCAAGTACACAACCACCGCGGTGGCGGGGCCCGCCGCACAAATCGGAGACGGGTGAGATGGAGACAACGCTGCGAGGCGTCGGCGTGAGCCACGGTGTGGCGATCGGCGAGGTTCGGCACATGGGAACGGCGGTGCTTGAGCCGCCCGCCAAGCAGATCCCGGCGGAGGACGCGGAGCGCGAACAGGGGCGCGCCCGCAAGGCCGTCGAAGCTGTGGCGGCCGATCTGATTGCACGCGGCAATCTGGCGGGGGGCGAAGCCCAGCACGTGCTTGAGGCCCAGGCCATGATGGCCCAGGACCCCGAGCTGATGGCGGATGTGGAGCGGCGGATCGCGGTCGGCAGCACGGCCGAGCGCGCGGTCTACGACGCGTTCGCCTCGTACCGTGCCCTGCTCGCCGGTGCGGGTGAGTACCTCGCCGGTCGCGTGGCCGACCTCGACGACGTGCGGAATCGTATCGTCGCCCGGCTTCTGGGGGTGCCCATGCCGGGCGTCCCGGACAGCGACGAGCCGTACGTCCTTATTGCGCGTGACCTCGCGCCCGCGGACACCGCGCTCCTCGACCCCACTCTCGTACTCGGTTTTGTCACCGAGGAGGGCGGGCCGACCAGCCACAGCGCCATCCTGGCGCGGGCGCTCGGTGTGCCCGCCGTGGTCGCGCTGCCGGGTGCGGGTGAACTCAGCGAGGGCACGGTCATCGCGGTGGATGGCAGCACCGGTGAGATCTTCGTGGAACCGAGTGCTGACAAGAAGGCCCAGCTGGAGGCGGCTGCCGCGGCGCGCAAGGCGGCGCTGTCGTCATCAAGCGGTCCGGGCGCCACCTCCGACGGGCACAAGGTGCCGCTGCTCGCCAACGTCGGTGGTCCTGCGGACGTGCCGGCCGCTGTCGAGGCCGGGGCCGAGGGTGTCGGTCTGTTCCGTACCGAGTTCCTCTTCCTCGACGACAGCAAGAACGCGCCGACCGAGGAGAAGCAGGTCGATGCGTACCGGCAGGTCCTCGAGGCATTCCCCGAGGGGCGTGTCGTGGTGCGTGTGCTGGATGCCGGTGCGGACAAGCCGCTCGACTTCCTGACGCCGGGCGACGAGCCGAACCCCGCGCTGGGCGTGCGAGGTCTGCGGACGCTGCTCGACCACCCCGAGGTGCTGCGAACGCAGCTCACCGCCCTGGCAAAGGCTTCGGAGGGGCTTCCGGTCTACCTGGAGGTCATGGCTCCGATGGTCGCGGACCGCACCGACGCCAAGGCGTTCGCCGATGCGTGCCGTGAGGCCGGGTTGCAGGCGAAGTTCGGCGCGATGGTGGAGATTCCGTCGGCCGCGTTGCGTGCGCGGTCGATTCTGCAGGAGGTCGAGTTCCTGTCGCTGGGGACCAATGACCTGGCGCAGTACACCTTCGCCGCCGACCGGCAGGTGGGCGCGGTGTCCCGTCTGCAGGACCCGTGGCAGCCTGCGTTGCTCGACCTGGTGGCGCTGTCCGCGGAGGCGGCGAAGGCCGAGGGCAAGAGCTGTGGAGTCTGCGGCGAGGCCGCTTCGGACCCGCTGCTCGCATGTGTGCTGACCGGTCTGGGTGTCACCTCCCTGTCGATGGGCGCCGCGTCGATCCCTTACGTCCGGTCGACTCTCGCCAAGTACACGCTGGCGCAGTGCGAGCGTGCCGCCGCGGCCGCGCGTGCCGCGGACACGGCTGAGGAAGCACGCACCGCAGCTCAGGCGGTGCTGTCCGGCGAGTAGCAATGCGCAACTAGCTGGAACACGGTCGCCCGGTCGAGCCGATCAGCCTGATCCGGTCGGCGTACGGGCGCCGTGGGGCGCTCCACCTGCGGGTGGGGCGCCCCTTTTCGTTGTCAGTGGATGTGCCCTGTCCCCTGTCCCTGCTCTCCGAGGTCGGGCGGGAAGCAGTAGTCGACGCCGGATTCCGGGGAGACGAGGTCGCCGGAATCGATGTCGGTGCAGTAGGCGTCGAACACTTCTCCGGCGGTGAGGGGCTCCAGGCCGTCGTTGCGCAGGCGCCATCCGTAGACACGGTCGGACGTGTCCTGCTCGGTGACGCGCATGACGAGTCCCCCGGCGCTTCCGGTGGCGATGCCGAGGGCCAGGACGGTGGTGAATTCGAGGGCTTCTGTCTCGTCGAGGCGGGCGACGCCCTCGGATTGGTCAGTGGTGCGGAGCACGGCGACGAGGGTTTCGGGTGATGCCGCGACACTGCAGACGAGATGGCAGGCGCCCTGGCCGGCGGTGGCGAGGATTCGGGTGAGCAGATGGGAGGCGCGGGCGAAGGCTGCACGTCCGACGTCCTCTCCGCAGGACGCGCAGTCGCCGATGCGGGCCAGGATCGTCGTCGCGTACTGCCAGGTCGCCTGGCGGATGGCTTCGTCGACGAGGCCCGGGACCAGTTCGGCGAGGGGTTGTCCCTCGTACAGGAGGGTCGGGCCTGTGGCCGCCAGTTCCGCGGTGAAGCGGGTGCGGCTGGCCACGGCGTCTGGTTCGAGGCCTTTGTCGGCGCAGAACTCCGCGTACTCCTCGGGGTCGAAGAGGGCCACGGCGGTGTGGCCGCCCTGCGCGGCGAGCGTCCTGAGCAGAGCCTCCACCTGTTTGAGATAGGCAGTGTGGTCGTCGAAGGTGAAGGTGCGGTAGCGCCGCATCGCTGTGAAGTCCTGTTCGTCGGTCAGCAGGCCGATGGTGCCGGCGATTTCCCGGCGCAGGACACTTCGCATGGTCTGGTGCTGGGTGTGCGCCATTCTTCCCCCTGTGCGCAGTCGATCAATGCTCACTCACAGTAACGGGCGCCACTGACAACGACGGTCGGACGAGGGGATCCCGAACCAGTCGGTGTTGAATGATGCAGGTCAGAGCGATGGTCGCGCCGAAGACGGTCCAGCCGACGGGGCCGGTGGCGATGGCCGCGGTGACGGCCAGTGGTCCGATGCTGCGCTGGGCGGACTGTGCCAGACCGTGGGCTCCGAGGTAGGCGCCCTGCGCCGCGTCGGGTGCCAGGGCGAGAGAGAGCTCCCAGGACACGGTGGCGTGAAGCATCTCGGCAGCGGTGAAAGCAGCGGCCGAGGCGGTCAGGAAGAGGGTTGCGCTGAGGGGCCCGCCCATGGCGGAGAGAGCCATGGTGACGCCGCCCAGCGCGAAGGCGGCGGAGAGGGGGAGCAGCAGAGCGCGTGCCGCGGCAGTGGTGGCGCCGAATCTGGCCAGCGGGACCTGGAGGGCCACCACCATCACGTTGTTGAGGACCATGAGCAGCGGGGCGAGGCCGTGCGGCGCGTTCGTCGAGTGTGCGATCCACAGCGGGAGGCCGACCTTGAAGACGGCGTCGTCGAGGAAGAGGACGGTCTCCGTGGCGACGTATGCCAGGTAGGTGCGGTCGCGCCAGGGCCCGGTCGTCTGCGGGGCGGGGGCGGTGTCCTTCGACGAGGCGACCGTGCGGGAGGGGGAGGGCGGTTCGCCGCAGCGTGAGGTGAGGAGGGCGACGGCGATGAAGGAGACGGCGTCTCCGACGAGGAGCCACTGGTATGCGGTTCTGGTGCCGAGGGCGAGGGCCGCCGCGGCGGCGAGGCCGCCCAGGGCCCAGCCGGCGTTGGCGAGGGTCCGGTTGACGGCCTGGTAGCGGACGCGGTCCTGTCCGGAGACGCGGGCGGCGTACAGCTTGGTGAGGACGTTGGCCGCGCGGTCGCCGAGGCTGCCGACGGCCGAGACGGCCAGCAGCAGGGTGTAGTTGTCGGTGGTGAGCAGGGCAAGGGAGGCCAGGGCCCGCAGCAGTTGAAGGGCGATGAGGACGTGGGTGAGGGGCAGCCGGTCCGCGATGCGGCCGCCGAGCGGCGCTCCGGCGATGCCGATGGCCCCGGAGACGGCGGCGAGAGTGCCGATCTGGGCGACGGAGAGACCGGTGACGTACGTGAAGTAGAGGACGGAGACGGTGGCCCACAGGCCGCTGCCGATTCGGTCGACCAGGGCGATCCAGAGCATTCTTCGGCCGTCGGAGCCTCCTGGCATGCGGGTCCACCATGCGGCCGCGCGGCGTATCGGACTCACTGCTCCCCCTTGCTTCCATTTATGTATTGATACATACTTGGCAACGTGGCAACACAATATGCGATCACGGGTGCGACGGCCAAGGGAATTGCCTCCTCGGTCGAACGAGGGGTAGCCGAGGGCTCGTTGGACCCAGGGGAGGCACTGCCTCCGGTTCGGCGGCTGGCCGACGAGCTCGGGGTGAGCCCGGGGACGGTCGCGACGGCCTACCAGGAGCTGCGGCGGCGCGGGATCGTGGTGACGCGCGGGCGCGGGGGGACAGTTGTGTCCGCGGCCCCGGCGGTGGCGTCACGCCGGCCTCCCAAGGTGCCCGCAGGGCTGCGGGACCTGGCCGGCGGGCATCCGGATCCCGAGCGGCTCCCCGGGCTCGTGCCGCCCTCCCGGCTCTCCCCCGGGGCGCGATCGCACCGCGGCACGCCTCGCCTTGAGCGGCTGGAGGACGCGGTGCGGAACTGGCTCGGGCCGGACGGAGTACCCACGGAGCACGTGACCTTCGCGCACGGCGCCCTGGATCTGGTCGGACGACTGCTGTCCGTGGAGTTGCGTCCGGGAGACGCCGTCGCCGTGGAGGACCCCGGCTATCACCATCTGCTGGATCTCGTGACGGCGTTGGGCCTGCGCACGGTCCCCGTCGCCGTGGACGACCAGGGAATGCGTCCCGAGGCGTTGCGCGACGCGCTCGGCGTCGGTGTACGGGCGGTGGTGTGCAGTCCCCGGGCGCAGAATCCGTACGGCGGGTGCTTCTCGAGCGCGCGCCGGGACGCGTTGGTGGCAGTCCTTGAGCGGGAACCCGATGTGCTGGTCGTGGAGAACGACCACGCGTCCGCTGTCGCGGGCGCGCCTCTCCACACGCTGACCGGGGGCGGTCTGGCGCGGTGGGTGCACGTGCGGACCGTGAGCAAGTTCCTGGGCACCGACCTGCGGTGGGCCGCGGCGGCCTGTGATCCGACGACGCTCGCCCGGCACGACGGCCGGTTGCTGCTGACCTCGGGATGGGTCAGCCATCTGTTGCAGGAGACCGTGTACGGCCTGTTGAAGGACGAGGGCACGCGCGCGTTGGTCGCACGGGCCGAGGAGGCGTACGGGACGCGGCGGGGTGCTCTGGTCCGAGAGCTCGGCGCGCGGGGTATCGGGGCCCACGCGGTGAGCGGGATGAACGTGTGGGTGCCCGTGCGGGACGAGTCCGATGTCGTGAACGGGCTGCGGTCCTACGGATGGTGGGTCGCCGCCGGCTCGCGCTTCCGGCTCGCCTCCGCACCCGGTGTACGCCTCACGGTCGCCGAACTCGAGCCCGCCG
Organism: Streptomyces sp. NPDC005485; assembly: GCF_040606085.1. NCBI lineage: Bacteria > Bacillati > Actinomycetota > Actinomycetes > Kitasatosporales > Streptomycetaceae > Streptomyces > Streptomyces sp. NPDC005485. The sequence continues at coordinate 6,489 of NZ_JBEXDZ010000072.1, forward strand.
ACGCGGCGCGGCTGGCCTCGGACTTCGCTGCCGTGCTCGGCGAGTCCGAGGCCACCTACGGGGGTTGATCAGGCGCGCTTGCGGGCCAGCTCTTCGTAGAAGCGCAGCAGTTCGACGTCGTCCACGGAGCCGAGGTTGACCGCCTTCTCCAGGGCCGAGCCCTGAAGGAGTCGCTTGACCGGGACCTCGATGCGCTTGCCGGTGAGGGTGTGCGGAACTCCGGGCACCTCGATGACCTCGTCGGGGACGTGGCGCGGCGAGAGCTGTTCGCGGATGGTCTGCTTGATGCGGATCAGGAGGGCCTCGTCCAGGACGGCTCCTGGGGCGAGGTGGACGAACAGCGGCATCCAGTAGCCGCCGTCCGGCTGTTCGACGCCGATGACGAGCGACTCCTTGATCTCCGGAAGTCGCTCCACAGCTTCGTAGATGTCGGCCGATCCCATGCGCACGCCCTGGCGGTTGAGCGTGGAGTCGGAGCGGCCGTGGATGACGACGGAGCCACGTGAGGTGACGGTGATCCAGTCGCCGTGGCGCCACACGCCGGGATAGGTGTCGAAGTAGCTGTCGTGGTAGCGGCTGCCGTCGGGGTCGTTCCAGAAGCGGATGGGCATGGACGGCATCGGGTTGGTGACCACGAGTTCACCGACCTCGTCGGTGAGCGGTTTGCCGCTGGGGTCCCACGACTGCAGGTCGGTGCCCAGCCCGGGGGCCTGGAGTTCGCCGATGTGGACGGGGAGCGTGGGGACGGCTCCTGCGAAGCAGGAGCACACGTCGGTGCCTCCGCTGACGGAGGCGATCCACAGGTCGGCCCCGCTCTCGGCGAACTCGTCGTGCAGCCAGCGGAAGCCGTCGGGCGGCAGCGGCGAGCCGGTGGTGGCGACACACTGCACACGGGAGAGGTCGAAGTCACGGGCCGGGTGGACGCCTGCTTTGCGACAGGCCATGACGTACGCGGCGGAGGTGCCGTAGAGGGTCGCGCCGGTGCGTTCGGCGATGCGCCACTGGGCGGCGGTGTCCGGGAAGCCGGGGCTGCCGTCGTAGAGGACGATCGTGGTGCCCGTCAGCAGCCCGGAGACAAGGAAGTTCCACATCATCCAGCCCGTGGACGTGTACCAGAAGAAGCGGTCCTCCGGTCCCAGGTCGCAGTGCAGGCCGAGCTGTTTGAGGTGCTCGACGAGGATGCCGCCCTGCGACTGGACGATGGCCTTGGGCAGGCCGGTCGTGCCGGAGGAGTACAGCACCCACAGGGGGTGGTCGAAAGGCACCTCTTCGAAGACGGGCTCCACGACCGCGGCCGTGAGAGCGGACCATTCCAGGGCCCCTTCAGGGGCCTCTGTGCCGAGCAGCGGGATGTGGACGACGGCACGCAGTGTCGGCAGTTCGCGGCGCAGTTCGGCGACGGTGTCGCGGCGGTCGTGCTCCTTGCCGCCGTAGCGGTAGCCGTCGACGGTGAACAGCACGACGGGTTCGACCTGCTGGAAGCGGTCCAGCACGCTGCGGGCGCCGAAGTCGGGGGCGCAGGACGTCCAGACGCCTCCCACGGCGGCTGTGGCCAGCAGGGCGACGACAGCCTGCGGGATGTTGGGGAGGTACCCGCTGATCCGGTCTCCGGGGCGTACGCCGAGGGCTCGCAGTTCGGCGGCGAGGGATCCGACCTGGCGGCGCAGTTCGGACCAGCTCACCGGGATCGGCTCGTGGGTCTCGTCGACGTACAGGAGGGCGGGCGCGTCGCCACGGGTGCCGGACGCGCGCAGGGCGTGCTCGGCGTAGTTGACGGTCGCGCCGGGGAACCACTCGGCGCCCGGCATGGAACGGTCACCGAGTACGCGCGCGTAGGGGGTCGAAAACCGTACGTCGAACCATTCGGCGACGGCCTTCCAGAAGGTCTCCAGTTCGTCGACCGACCAGCGGTGCAGCGCCGCGTAGCCGCCGTCGGACGGAGCTCCGTGGTGCTCGGCCGCCCAGGCCTGGAACTTCGTGATCTGCGCCTGGGCGATACGGTCCCCGTCTGGCTGCCAGAGCGGCGAGGGGTTCGCGGTGGACATGGGGCGGCTCCCGGACTGTGCGCGTCGTGTGCGTAGGTCGCGCACGAGCAGGGGTGTGCGCGTCACGCGGCTGACACGGACGATGCCATGTGATCGACTTCTACACCAGGGCGCGCCGCACATAGTCGGCGACGTGAAGATGTGCTGCCACCACGGGTGAACGGGAGTTGAACGACTCACCCATTCGGCGCCGTCAATGGCAGGGTGAGCAGCATGAACGGTCGTGACCTGGTGCGTTCGGTGAAGGTGGTTGGTTCGGTGGGGGCGGCCCAGGGGCTGCGGACCGTGCGGGCGGCGTGGCGCAGGAGGCGTACCGATGCCACCGGGCTGCCGCAGCGGGGGGCAGAGCGCGCTCGGGTGCCCGGGCCGGTGCAGGATGTGAAGCCGGAGCCCGGCGGGGGTGTCGTACGGTTCACGCGCTCCGAGCTGCGGATCGTCGTCACGGTCAACGGAGCCGTGTTCTGGGGCTGGGACGGGGCGGATCCCGAGCCGTCGTACGCCCTTGCGGGCCGCTGTCCCGATCCGGACCCGCGAGCGCTCCTTGAGCCCGACAAGGACGGCGGGTGGCGGGTCGTGTCCGAGCGGGCGACGGTCGTCGTCTCGCGGCACGGGGCGATCGAGGTGCAGACCCCCGGTGGCGTGGTCCTGCGCCGTGATCTGCCGCCCCGCTGGTGGGAGCCGGTCGACGGCGGCGCGGCGCGCTGGCTGCAGCGCTCGGAGGTGGCCGCCGATGCCCGGTTCTTCGGCCTGGGCGGGCGTGCGGCCGGCCCCCGGCTGCGCGACGGAACCCATCGGCTGTGGAACACGGATCCGGGGCACACCTTCGCGCCCGGCGACGATCCCCTGTACATCACCATGCCCCTGCAGATGGTGGTCTCCGACGCGGCCACGCATCTGGTCTTCCACGACACCTCGTGGGACGGCACGGTCCAGCTGCGCGAAGGTGAGGAGGGCGCCGGTTCCGGGCACGACCGGGCCGGGACGAGCGAGCTGCGGATGGACGGCGGCCCGCTGCGCTGCTGGGTGATCGTGGGCACCCCCGCGCGCGTGCTGCATGCCTGGGCCTCGCTCACCGGGGCGCCCGCGCTGCCCCCGGCATGGGCGCTGGGGCACCACCACGCGCGGTGGGGCTTCGGCAGCGAGGAGGAGGTGCGGCGGATCGTCGCGGGGTACCAGGAGCGCGGGCTTCCGCTCGACGCGATCCATCTGGACATCGACCACTACGACGCCCACCAGGTGTTCACGGTCGACCGGGAGCGCTTCCCGAAGCTGTCCGTACTCGCCGAGGAGCTGCGCCGCGACGGCATACGGCTGGTGTCGATCGTCGACGCGGCGGTCAAGGCCGAGCCGGGCAACGCCGTGTACGACGGCGGTGTCGTCGAGGACGCGTTCGTGCGGGACTCCGCGGGCCGGCTCGTCCGTGGTGTCGTGTGGCCCGGGGAGTCGGTGTACCCGGATTTCACGCACGCGCGCGTGCGGCGGTGGTGGGGCGGGCTCTACGAGGAGCGGCTGGCGCAGGGGTTCTCCGGGTTCTGGCACGACATGAACGAGCCGACGTCGTTCACGGCCTTCGGGGAGAACACGCTGCCGCGCTCGGCACGGCACTCCCTGGAGGGGCGCGGCGGGGACCATCGTGAAGCACACAACGTGTACGCGCTGTGCATGGCCCGGGCCGGGTACGAAGGGCTGAGCGAACTGGCACCCCAGGAGCGGCCGTTCCTCTTCTCGCGCTCCGGGTGGGCCGGCATGCAGCGCTACGGCGGCACCTGGTCCGGGGATGTGGCCACGGGATGGCCGGGTCTGCGGGCATCGCTGTCGCTGGTGCTGGGCCTCGGGCTGTGCGGGGTGCCGTATTCGGGGCCCGACGTGGGCGGCTTCGACGGCAGTCCGTCACCGGAGCTGTATCTGCGGTGGTTCCAGCTCGGCGCATACCTCCCGCTGTTCCGAACCCACGCGAGCCTGCGGGCCGGGCGCAGGGAGCCCTGGGAGTTCGGTGACGCCGTCCTGGAGCACGCGCGCGTGGCGCTCGTCGAACGGCGCCGTCTGCTGCCGTACTTCCTGACCCTGGCGCATCTGGCGCGGCGTACCGGGTCGCCGTACGTGCGTCCTCTGTGGTGGGGCGCACCCGAGGACCGGACGCTGCGCGACTGCGAGGACGCGTTCCTGCTCGGCGACTGTCTGCTGGTGGCGCCGGTGCTCGACCCCGGGGCGGACCGGCGTGCGGTGCAGCTGCCGCGCGGGCGCTGGTACGACACGGTGACCGAGGAGGCGTACGAAGGGCCTGCTCAGGTGCTCGTCGAGGCGCCCTTGGGGCGGATTCCGGTGCTGGCCCGTGCGGGGTCGGTGGTGCCTGTGCGGGGTGACGACGGCGGTCTGGAGTTGGAGGTGTGGGCGCCCGCGCGCGGGCGTATTGGGGGCGGGCTCGTCGTACCCGACGGGGGCGACGGCTGGGACGAGCCCGAGATCGAGCGCTATGTGGCGTACTGGGAGGGGCAACGGGTGGTCGTGCGGCGGGAGGGGGACGACGGTTCGGTCGAGCCGTCGTATCCGGTGCGGGTTCGCGGTCTCGGGACGCCGTGACCTGTGGTCGGGCGGGCCGGTGGCAGCCCGCTCAGTACCGCCCCTCGAACCACGCGCGGGCCGCCAGGGTGTGCAGCGGAAAGGCCAGTTCGGCCGGTCTGCGCAGCAGGTGCCAGCCCTCCGTCTCGTCCGTGGCCGCGGACGGCGGAAGGTCGGCGGCAGGGCGCTCCGGGAGGAGCCCGAAGAGCAGCAGGTGCCCGGCGGGGGAACTCATCGCGTCGGCGAGCCGTACCTCGTGGCTCGCCGCGTCGATGCCCGTCTCCTCCTTGAGTTCCCGGACGACGGCATGTCGCCAGTCCTCCCGGTGGTCGATGAACCCCCCGGGCAGAGCGATGCCTCCGCGCGCGGGAGCGATGGTCCGGGTGATGACCACCAGGGAGGTGCCGGTGCTGTCGTACACGGGCTGCAGGGCCACGGCGACGGGCAGGGGGTTGCGGTAGGCCACGGTGCCGCAGGCGGCACAGGTGCGGGGCCAGCCGGAGACGTTCTCTCCGTAGCGCGCTCCGCAGCTGGAACAGTGGGAATCCGGCGCGAAGTCGGCGGGCGGGTGCTGGGTTGCGGACACGCCGCGGACTGTAGCCGATCACTGCGAGGGCGTCCTCGGCGGGCCCGTACCGTGCACCGGTGCGGGCCCGCGGAGGCTCAACGGGAGGAAGTGAGGGACTTCTTGGAGACGGGGAAGTCGAAGTAGGTGTCCGGGTAGGGCTCGGGCTTGTACGTGAAGTGCCACCATTCCTCGGGGAGGTTGACGAAACCGGTTCCTTCCAGGGTGCTCTTCAGAAGCAACCGGTTGGCGCGCCGGCTGCCTTGAACACGCGGATCCAGCGTGTGGGCGAGGGTGTCGAAGCAGTCGAAGCCGGTGCCCATGTCGACGGAGTTGTCCGGGAAGCGCTCGCCCTTGGGCGCATAGCAGGGCACGAGGGTCTCCCCGGGGACGTAGGGCCGGGTCGGCACAGCGGGCAGCCGGACGATGGTGAGGTCCATCGTCGAACCGCGGCTGTGTCCGGACTTCTCGGCGATGTATCCGTCCTCGAAGAGGCGGGTCTTGTCGACCTGGGGATAGAACTCGGCCTTCATCGCCTGGTCGTCGAGGTCCTCGGCCCAGCGGACGAAGTGGTCGACGGCGCGCTGGGGGCGGTAGCAGTCGTACACCTTGAGGGTGTAGCCCTGACGCAGGAGTCGCGTCTGCGCCTTGTGGAGTGCTTCGGCGGCGGTCCGGGTCAGGATGCAGATGGGCTGCCGGTAGCCGTCGATGTGCTCGCCCACGAAGTTGTGGGTGGTGAAGTAGCGCATCTCCTGGATGATCGTCGGGTCCACGGATCTCAGGGCCACGAAGTCCTTGGGGGCCTTCGGCTCGGGCTTCGCCTGCGCGGTGGCGGAGGCGGCGGTCACGGCCAGCAGGGCGGCGAGCGTGGTCACCAGTCCCCGTACGGCGGTGGAGAGTCGTGTCATGCCCCCTGCATCTATCAGGCGCGGGCTCCTCATGGGAAGCGATCGCATGCAGCCCCGCCCTGTTGGAGGACGAGGGGCGGCCGGAACCACCCCCGTGGGCCCCGGCCGTCCCTTCCGATACTCCGACGCCGGAAGGGCCCCCATGGTTCTCCGTGACGGCCTGCCGGATTACGGTTGCCCGTGGCACACTTCTGACGTTCCGTCAGATCCAGTGTCATGGAGGGGCCTTGTCGCCTGCACGCACACCCGTGGTCGCAGGATGGTTCGCCGGGGACGGGGAGGACTTCCATCTCCTCGGTACACGCTGTGCGGCGTGCGCCTCGGTCTTCTTCCCCCGCGAGGACGCCTTCTGCCGCAACCCCGGCTGTCCGGGCGGCGAGCTCGAGGAGGTGCCGCTGTCACGGCGCGGCCGCGTCTGGTCGTACACGGACAGCCGCTACCGGCCTCCGTCACCGTACGTGTCCGATCCGGAACTCTCGTGGGAACCCTATGCGTTGATCGCAGTGGAGCTGGAATCCGAGCGCATCGTGGTGCTCGGTCAGACGGTTCCCGGGGTCACCGTCGCCGACCTGACGGTGGGCATGGAGGTGGAGGTCGTCCCCGGTGTGCTCAGCGAGGACGCGGAGACGACCTGGACGACATGGCAATGGCGGCCTACGGGGGTGACGGCATGACAGGCGAGGTGGCGGTGCTCGGCGCGGGCATGCACCCGTGGGGCAAGTGGGGGCGGAGTTTCGTCGAGTACGGGGTGGTGGCAGCGCGCGCCGCTTTGGCCGACGCGGAAGTCGACTGGCGGGACGTCGGCTCGATCGTGGGCGCGGACACGGTGCGCGGCGGCTATCCCGGATACGTGGCGGGGGCGACCTTCGCGAAGGCGCTCGGCTGGCAGGGGGCGCGCGTCGCCAGCGTGTACGCGGCGTGCGCTTCCGGGGCGCAGGCCATCAACACCGCGCGTGCGCACATCCTCGCGGGGTTCGCGGACGTGGTGCTCGTGGTCGGTGCTGATGCGGCGCCCAAGGGGTTCTTCCGCCCGGCGGGCGGGGAGCGGGCGGACGACCCCGACTGGCTGCGGTTCCGGTTGCTGGGGGCCACGAATCCGACGTACTTCGGGTTGTACGCGCGGCGGCGGATGGCCGTGTACGGAGACACACCGGAGGACTTCGCACAGGTCAAGGTGAAGAACGCGGCGCAGGGGGCGCTCAATCCGAACGCGCGCTACCGCAAGAAGGTCACCGCGCAGGAGGTCGCCGGTTCCGCGGTCGTGGCCGATCCGCTGCGACTGCTCGACATCTGCGCCACCTCCGACGGCGGCGCGGCGCTGGTGCTTTCCAGCATGGAGTTCGCGCGACGCCACGGGGCCGCGGATCCCGTACGGATAAGGGCCGTCTCCACGGTGACGCCGCGCTATCCCAGCACCGTGCTCGATCTCCCCGACATCGCGACGGACTCGGCGGCCGTCGTGGAACCGTCGGCCGAGACCTTCCGCGCGTCGATCGCACGGGCGGCCTACGAAGAGGCGGGCATCGGCCCCGAGGACCTCTCCGTCGCCGAGGTGTATGACCTGTCCACGGCCCTGGAGTTGCAGTGGTACGAGGACCTGGGCCTGTGCGCGGAGGGCGACGGCGCAAAGCTGCTGCGCGAGGGCGCCACGACGCTCGGCGGGCGCATACCGGTGAACGTCAGCGGCGGGCTGGCCTCCTTCGGAGAGGCGGTTCCGGCGCAGGCGATCGCCCAGGTGTGCGAGCTGACCTGGCAGTTGCGGGGCGTCGCGGGTGAACGGCAGGTCGCCGGGGCGCGGGTGGGGATCACCGCGAACCAGGGCCTGTTCGGGCACGGGTCGTCGGTCGTCGCCGTGCGGTAGCGCAGGGGTCGCGCGCCGGCCCTCGACGCTGTGCGGCGATCGCGGAGTCCTACGGCGCTCCCCCGCCGGACGAACACCCGGCGTTCGGACAGGTGTGCCCACCCAGTGTGACGGGTCGGGAATCGTGCGTGAACAGCTCATGAATCGCGCCCGGGGGTGCGCCTGCGGCGCCATCATGCTCCCGTGCCCTCCTGGACGAACGCTCTTCGCTTCGCCTTCCAGCCGATCGTCAACCTGACGACCGGAGGAGTCGCGGCGCTGGAGATACTCGCACGCCCGGAGACCGGTGACGTCCTGGCGCAGGCCCGGCGCGACCCGGAACTCGACGGCCGTCTCGCCGCGTCGGCGATCCGGGCGGCAGCTCAGAAGGAGACGCTGCTGCCGCTGCACGTCAACGTGTTCGCGGGGACCCTCGCCGATCTCGGTGGGCTCGCCGCCCTGCGCGACGCGGTGCGCGAGGCCGGGCGGCGGCCCTGGGAGGTGACGATCGACATCGGTCCGCCGTACACGCACGTGCCCCAGTTCGCCCTGCTGGAGGCGGTCGCGGCGCTGCGCGCCGAGGGCTTCCGGATCTGCGCGGACGGAGTGGGCGACGGTGACGCACCCCTGCGGTTGCTCACCGACCTCGCGCCGGACCTGATGAAGCTCGACGTCTCCCTGCTGGCACGGCCCGCGGCGATCCGGGCGATGCGGACCCTGTGCGAGCAGTTGGGCGCCCTGCTGTCGGTGGAGGGGGTCGAGACGGAGCGGCAGTGCGCGGCCGCGATCGCGGCGGGCGCGCAGTGGGCGCAGGGCGAGCTGTTCGCGCCGCCTTCCCGGCTGCCCGCGGCGGACGTATACGTTCCGGCGCTCTCCCCCGCCGTCCTCACGACACCGCGCTCGGGGCCGCCCGTACGGCAGTTCGTACGACCGGCGGCGCTGCTGCCTGCCACCGCGTCCGCCGGGCAGGTGCGGGCGCTGCTCACGGGCTCTCCCGACGTGTCCGGGGTGCTGCTCGTGGACGCCACGGGGGCGCCGGTGCGGTCGGTGCACCGCTCCCGGTTCCTGCTGTCGATGTCGGGGCGCTACGGGCATGCGCTGTACGCCGACCGGCCGGCCGCCAAGCTGGGCGACGCGCCGCGCACGGTCGGCGTCGACGCCACCGCTTGGGAGGTCCTCGACGTGGTGGCGGTCGGGGACCGGGACCGTACGTCCGACGACGTCGCGGTCGTCGACCACCACGGACGGTGCGTGGGTGTCGTACGGCTGGCAGATCTTGTACGGGCGCTGGCCGAGAGCCGCGTCGAGGAGGCGGCATCCCTCAACCCGCTGACCCGGCTGCCCGGTTCCGACGCGATCACCGGCGAGGTGGACCGCAGGATCGCGGACGGCCGGATGTTCGCGCTGACCTGGCTGGACATCGACCACTTCAAGCGGGTCAACGACAGTGCGGGGTTCGCGGCGGGCGACGAGCTGATCCGGGCGGTGGGCCGGGCTCTGCAGCACGCGGCCTCCGGCGCGACGCGGGTGGGCCACATCGGCGGCGACGACTTCCTCGTCCTCGCGGACCCCGACACACTCGACCCGTTGGCCGCCGCGGTGCTCGACGCGCCGTGGTCGGCGGGCGGACGGGCCGTCACGCTGTCGCTGGCGACCGTTCTGTGTGCGCCGGGCAGCGTTCTCGACCACCGGCAGGCCGCCGCCTGCCTGGCGCCGCTCAAGCAGGCCGCCAAGGCGCTCAGCGGGGCGAGTTGGGTGCTGGGCCGTGCGGGCTTTCCCGGGCATGAGATCCGGCGCGGTTCGGGAGCGGCGCACGCGACGGCACCGACACAGGCCGGCTGCGGGGCGGGTGAGCCGAGCAGGGGCTGATCGGCCGACAGGCCGGTTGGCAGGCAGGCCGGTTGACCACAAGCTGGCTGGCAGCAGAGGTGGCCGCCCGGGCGAGATCAGGAGTTCGAGGCACAGGCGTTCTGGGAGAGTGCGGGCTTGACGGAGCCGGCCCCCTGCCGCGCCGACCATGCCCGATTGTCCTGCGTGCGCCAGCCGCCGGTCCGCGGCGACAACGCCATGGATGTCACCGATGCCGCGAGCAACGAACGTGCGGCACCGGGCCTGACGGGCCGGCGGGGCAGGCCTTCCGCCTCGACGCGACAACCGCAAGCGCATACCGCAGCCGTCCACGGCGGCTTACGACCCCACTGTGGGCCCGCACCGCGAAGAAGGCACGGTCCGGAGTCCCGGGCCTCGTGGCGCGTCCGCGCCCCAACCATTGCGGTCCGCGACCTTGACGCCCTCTGGGCGCCGGTGAACACTTCCGGGTGTCAGTCGGCATCGCCGCATTCGGGCGTCTCCAGGCACTGCGCCGCTCGGGTTCCCGCCTGCATCAAGGACCATCCCCCACAGGCGATTCCGGTGCGACGGCACGCTCGTCACGGACGCCGGGCGGGGCGCGGGTCTCCCTGCCTCCGGCTGAAGTAGCCCTGGGAAACGCACCCTGCACGCCGGTCCGGAACGGTCCACTCCGGGCGAGGCCTAGGAGCCGCCATGAGCAACGGAGACATCTCTGTCGGCGAGTTGACCGGCGCGGCGTTTCCGATCCCGCTCGGCGCGGGCGGGTGCGCCGCTGTCACCCCCGGCAAGTCCACGGCGCAGGGCGTCGGCCGGGCGGTCATCGCCCTCGCACGGGGTTTCGGGGTGCTTGCCGGGGCGGACAGGCACTTCGCCGAAGCCATGACCGGAGCGGCGCTGAGCCGGTTGCTCTGCCCGGGCCGGATCGAACTCACCAGAGACAACCCCACCGAGACGCTGGGCAAGCGCGTTGACGGCACCGGCGGCGCAGGCCTGCCCGTCCTGCTGCTGCCGATCACCGACAAGGGCACCTCGGAGCGGGGTCACTCCTGGACCCCGGTGGCCGGCCCGATCACGGGCGGCGCCATCGGAGCCGTGATCCACAACGCAGCCTTCTGACGAAGGGGACGTCATGCCGGACAACGCCCAGAAGTACGTTGCCGCAATCGATCAGGGCACCACCTCCAGCCGTTGCATCATCTTCGACCGCAACGGCGCGATCGTCGCCGTCGACCAGCGCGAGCACCGCCAGATCTTCCCGAAGCCGGGCTGGGTGGAGCACGATGCCACCGAGATCTGGTCGAAGGTGCAGGCGGTGGTCGCGGGAGCGATCGCCAAGGCCGGGCTGCGGGCCGACGAGCTCAGTGCGCTCGGCATCACCAACCAGCGCGAGACGACGGTTCTCTGGGACCGCGCCACGGGCAAGCCCGTGCACAACGCGATCGTCTGGCAGGACACCCGGACGTCCGCGCTCTGCAACGAACTGGGCGGAACGGACGGGCAGGACCGCTTCCGCGAGCAGACCGGACTGCCGCTGGCCAGCTACTTCTCCGGACCGAAGGCGGCCTGGCTGCTCGACAACGTGCCGGGCCTGCGCACCCGCGCCGAGCGTGGCGAGATCGCCTTCGGGACCATCGACTCCTGGCTGATCTGGAACCTGACCGGTGGCACGGACGGGGGCCAGCACGTCACCGACGTCACCAACGCCGGCCGCACCATGCTGATGAACCTCGAAACGCTCCAGTGGGACCCGTCCATCCTCTCCGCGATGAACGTCCCCGAGGCGGTCCTGCCCGAGATCAGGTCCTCCGCCGAGGTGTACGGCACCGCCGTGGGCCAACTCGCGGGCGTGCCCGTCGCGTCGGCGCTCGGCGACCAGCAGGCCGCGGTGTTCGGGCAGGCCTGCTACGACGTGGGCACCGCCAAGAACACGTACGGCACGGGCAGTTTCCTGCTGCTGAACACCGGTAACCGGCCCGTTCCCTCGAAGAACGGCCTGCTCACTACGATGGGGTACAAGATCGGCACCGAGGCGCCGGTCTACTGCCTGGAGGGATCGATCGCGATCACCGGCGCCCTGGTGCAGTGGTTCCGTGACCAGCTCGGCATCATCCGTTCCGCCGACGAGATCGAAACCCTGGCGGCCGGCGTCGAGGACAACGGCGGCGCGTACATCGTGCCCGCGTTCTCCGGTCTGTTCGCCCCCTACTGGCGCTCCGACGCGCGGGGCGTCATCACCGGGCTAACCCGGTACGTCACCAAGGCACACCTGGCCCGCGCGGTCCTGGAGGCGACGAGCTGGCAGACCCGCGAGGTCGTGGACGCCATGTACCAGGACTCGGGGGTCAACATCACGATCCTCAAGGTCGACGGCGGCATGACCAAGAACAATCTGCTGATGCAGCATCAGGCGGATGTGCTCGGCGTGCCGGTGGTGCGCCCCAAGGTCTCCGAGACGACGTGTCTGGGCGCCGCGTACGCGGCCGGACTCGCGACCGGAGTGTGGAACGACCTCGACGAGCTGAAGTCGCACTGGCAGAAGGACGTCGAGTGGACGCCGGCAATGGAGGCGTCCGAACGCGATCGCGAGTACCACAACTGGCGCAAGGCAGTGGAGAAGAGCTTCGGCTGGCACGAGGACGGAGTGGGCTGAGAACCGGGCTCCACGCGCGCGTGCGTCCCGCGTGAACCACGCGCGCCTGCACGACTGCGGCCCGTACCCCGGTCGGCGGGGGTACGGGCCGTACGTGCGCCCGCGGCCGGACGGTACCCGGCGTCAGGTCGCGACGGTCTCGCGGCGGGCCGCGGCGTACGCCATCGCGTGCTGGACGACGCGGATGAGGACCTCCTTGACCGGCTCGCGGTCGCGCGCGTCGGTCAGGACGACGGGCACCTCGGGGTCGAGGTCGAGTGCTTGGCGGACGTCGTCGGCGGGGTAACGGGAGGCGCCCTCGAAGCAGTTGACGCCGACGACGAACGGTATGGAGCGCCGCTCGAAGTAGTCGACGGCCGCGAAGCAGTCCTCCAGGCGGCGGGTGTCGGCGAGCACGACCGCGCCCAGGGCGCCGGTGGCGAGCTCGTCCCACAGGAACCAGAAGCGGTCCTGGCCGGGTGTCCCGAAGAGGTAGAGCACCAGGTCCTCGCGGAGCGTGATGCGGCCGAAGTCCATGGCGACGGTGGTGGTGCTCTTGCCCTCCACGCCGCTGGTGTCGTCGATCGGACGGCCGGCCTCCGTGAGCAGCTCCTCGGTGCGCAGCGGCTTGATCTCGCTGACCGCGCCGACAAGGGTCGTCTTGCCCACGCCGAATCCGCCGGCCACCAGGATCTTGAGGGTGACGGGCTCGACCGGGGGCTTGCCGCGCTCAGTACGCCCGAAGATCATCGCTTTCTTCTCCTGCTTGATGGGGGTCGTGCGGCGGTGGGCCGTAGCCTCCGCCGCCGGGGGTTTCGATGACCAGCACGTCGTCGGGGCCGACATCCGCCGCGTCGCTTCCGCCGAGCTCGAAGACCGTACCGTCCGCGCGCTCCACCCGGTTGGCCCCGAGCGCTCCGGGGGCGCCGCCGGCCATGCCGTAGGGCGGGACGCGGCGGTGCTGGGAGAGCGTGGAGACGGTCATGGGTTCGCGGAACCGGATGCGGCGCACGGCTCCGTCTCCGCCTCGCCACCGGCCCGTGCCGCCGCTGCCGGGGCGCACCGCGAACTCGTCGAGCAGGACCGGCAGCCGCCACTCCAGGACCTCGGGGTCGGTGAGGCGCGAGTTGGTCATGTGGGTCTGCACCACGGACGCGCCTCGGAAGCCGTCGCCCGCACCGGCCCCGGAGGCCACGGTCTCGTAGTACTGGTACCGCTCGTTGCCGAAGGTGACGTTGTTCATGGTGCCGGAGCCTTCGGCCTGCACGCGCAGGGCTCCGTACAGGGCGCCGGTGATCGCCTGCGAGGTCTCGACGTTGCCCGCGACGACGGCGGCCGGGGGTTCGGGCGCGAGCATCGAGCCGGGCGGCACAACGATGTCCAAGGGGCGCAGGCAGCCGTCGTTAAGGGGGATGTCGTCGGCGACCAGGGTGCGGAAGACGTACAGGACGGCGGCGTTGACCACGGCGAAGGGCGCGTTGAAGTTGGTGGTGAGCTGCGGGGACGTGCCGGTGAAGTCGACCGTCGCGGAGCGGCTTTCGCGGTTCACCGAGACGCGGACCCGGATGACGGCCCCGGAGTCGGTCTCGTAGGCGAACTCGCCGTCTTCAAGGGTGTCGATGACACGCCGGACGGATTCCTCGGCGTTGTCCTGGACGTGCTTCATGTACGCCTGCACGACGTCGAGTCCGAAGTCCTCGATCATGCGGGCGACCTCGTCCACGCCCTTCTGGTTGGCGGCGATCTGCGCACGCAGGTCGGCGAGGTTGGTCCTCGGGTTGCGGGAGGGGTAGGGCGCGTCGGTGAGCAGGCGCAGGGTCTCCGCCTCGCGGAACCGGCCGTCCTCGGCGAGCAGCCAGTTGTCGAAGAGGATGCCCTCCTCCTCGATCGTGCGGCTGTTGGCGGGCATGGAACCGGGCGCGATGCCGCCGATCTCGGCGTGGTGGCCGCGGGAGGCCACGTAGAAGAGGAGCCTGTGGTCACCCTCCGTGCTCGCCGCGTCGAAGACGGGGGTGATGACGGTGACGTCGGGCAGGTGCGTGCCGCCGTGGTACGGATCGTTGACCGCGTAGGTGTCACCGGGCCGCATCCGCGGTCCGCGCCGCCGGATGACCTCCTTGACGCTGGTGCCCATCGAGCCCAGGTGGACGGGGATGTGCGGGGCGTTGGCCACCAGGTTTCCGTCCGGGTCGAACAGTGCGCAGGAGAAGTCGAGGCGCTCCTTGATGTTGACCGACTGGGCGGTGGACTCCAGCCGGGCGCCCATCTGTTCGGCGATCGACATGAAGAGGTTGTTGAAGACCTCCAGGAGAACCGGGTCCGCTTCTGTGCCGAGATCGGAACTCTCCGTGACCGCCGCGCGTTCCATGACCAGATGCCCGTCGTCGGTCGTGGCGGCCTGCCATCCGTCGTCGACGACGGTCGTCGCACCTGCCTCGGTGATGATCGCGGGGCCGGTGACCGTTTCACCGGGGGGCAGTTCCTCGCGGCGGTGCAGGGGTACGTCGCGCCGGGCGCCGCCTGTGTGGAGGCTGACCGTCAGCGCGGCGGGAGGGCGGGTACGGGCGGTGGCGGTGCCGTCGGCGGCGAGGGCGGAGAGATCGGGGGGTTCGGTGAGACCGGTGGCTTCCACCGAGAGGGCTTCTACGACGATCGGGCGGTCGAGTGTGAAGGAGTAGGTGGCGCGATGACGTTCTTCGAAGGCGTCGGTCATGGTGTCGGGCTCGGTGAGTTCGACGGTGAGCGCCGTGTCCGTGCCGTCATAGCGGAGCTGCGCGCGGCGGGCGACCCGGATGCGGTCCTCGGGCACGTCCTCGGCGAGGAGCTCGGCGCGGGCGGCGCCCTCCAGGTCCTCGGCGGTCTTCAGGACGCCGGGCATCGCGGATGCCTCCAGGGGCACCTCGACGGACTGCTCGCGCATGGCCGTCGTGTCGGCGAGACCGATACCGAGGGCGGACAGGACGCCGGCCATGGGCGGTACGAGGACGGTGCGGATGCCGAGCGAGTCGGCAACCATGCACGCGTGCTGGCCGCCCGCGCCGCCGAAGGTCGTCAGCGCGTACCGGGTGACGTCGTGCCCCTTCTGGACGGAGATCCGCTTCACCGCGTTGGCGATGTTGGCCACGGCGATCTGCAGATACCCCTCGGCGACCTGCTCAAGGGTGCGGTCGTCGCCGGTCTTCTCCCGGATGTCGCGGGCGAGCGCGGCGAACCGGTCGCGGACCAGGGGCTCGTCCAGGGGCTGGTCTCCAGCGGGGCCGAACACCTTGGGGAAGTGCGCGGGTTGGATGCGGCCGAGTGCCACGTTGGCGTCGGTGACGGTGAGCGGACCGCCGCCCCGGTAGCACGCGGGTCCCGGGTCCGCGCCCGCCGAGTCGGGGCCCACGCGGTAGCGGGAGCCGTCGAAGTGGAGCACGGAGCCGCCGCCGGCCGCGACGGTGTGGATGTCCAGCATGGGCGCCCGCAGCCGGACGCCGGCGATCTGCGTGGTGAAGACCCGCTCGTACTCGCCCGCGAAGTGCGAGACGTCCGTCGACGTGCCGCCCATGTCGAAGCCGATGACGCGGTCGAAGCCCGCCAGTTGCGACATGCGGGCCATGCCGACGATGCCGCCCGCGGGCCCGGAGAGGATGGCGTCCTTGCCGCGGAACTGGCCGGCCTCGGTGAGCCCGCCGTTGGACTGCATGAACATCAGCCGCACGCCCAGGAGTTCATCGGCCACGTGCTGGACGTAGCGGCGCAGGACGGGCGACAGATAGGCGTCGACGACGGCGGTGTCGCCGCGCGGGACGAGCTTCATCAGCGGGCTGACCTCGCTGGAGAGCGAGATCTGAGGGAAGCCGGTGCGGGCGGCCAGCTCGCCGACGGCCCGTTCATGGGCGGGGTGGAGGTGGCTGTGCATACAGACGACGGCCACGGCGCGGATTCCGGCGTCGTACGCCTCCTGCAGAGGCCCGGCGAGCGCGTCCAGGTCGGGGGCGCGCAGGACGGTGCCGTCGGCGGCGATCCGCTCGTCGACCTCGACCACGCGTTCGTACAACAGCTCGGGCAGCTCGATCGCGCGGGCGAAGATCCGGGGGCGGTTCTGGTAGGCGATGCGCAGCGCGTCGCGGAATCCGCGGGTGACGACGAGGAGGGTGCGCTCGCCGGTGCGCTCCAGCAGGGCGTTGGTGGCGACCGTGGTTCCCATGCGGACGGCGTCGATCTCACCGCCCTCGCCGAGCAGTTCGCGTACGCCGGCGACCGCCGCGTCGGCGTACCGGGCCGGGTTGTCGGAGAGCAGCTTGTGGGTGAGCAGGCGGCCGTCCGGGCGCCGCGCGACGATGTCGGTGAAGGTGCCGCCTCGGTCGACCCAGAACTGCCAGCCTGTCACGTCTGTTCCCCGCTTCCGCGCTGTTCAGAGCGCCCGGAGGCCGCTGATCACGTCGCGCAGAATACTCTCGTCCGGCAGCTCCGCCGGGGGTACCGGCCGTGTCACATGGACCATTTCCTCGTCCACGAGGTCCCCGATGAGGACGCGTACCACTCCGATGGGGAGGTCGAGTTCGGCGGCGAGTTCGGCGACCGACTGGGGGGTGTCGCGGCACAGCTCAACGATGTCCACGTGCTCCGGGGACAGGGTCCGGTCCGCGTCGGGGTCGTCCGAGTGCGTCTGGGCGACGACCACCGCGATCAGGTCGAGGCGGTGCTGCGCCGCACTCGTGGTGCGGCCGCGCGTCATGGCATACGGACGGACCACCGGTCCGGCCTCGTCGTCGAACCAGTGGCGTTTTCCCTGACCGTCTCCGCTCATGTCATCCCACTACCCGCCCGAGGACAGATCGGTGCGCGGAGCGGCGGACAGATGTACGCCTACTCGCTTCACCAGGAGCGTCATCTCGTAAGCGACCTGCCCGACGTCCGAGTCGGCGTCCGACAGCACGGCGAGGCAGCTGCCATCGCCTGCAGCCGTCACGAACAGGAAGGCGTCGTCGAGCTCGACGACGGTCTGCCGGACGCTGCCCGCCTCGAAGTGGCGGCCGACGCCTTTGGCGAGACTGTGGAATCCGGAGGCGACGGCAGCCAGGTGCTCGCTGTCCTCCCGCGTCAGGTCCTTGGAGACGCCGGTGGGAAGGCCGTCGCCGGAGAGCACGATCGCCTTGCGGATGCTGGCGACGCGGTCCACCAGGTCGTCCAGGAGCCAGTTGAGCTCCCCGGTCGCCGTGCTGGTCGTGGTGAGCCCTGCGGCCTTCGGTGCGGTCATCGACCGTCCCCCTCTGTGTTTCGTCGTGCTGTGCCGTCCTGGGCCTCGTCGCCCGCGGCGTTCTCGTCGCGGCCGCGCTGCCAGCCCCGCTGGAGCGAGGCCATCCGGCTGCGCACCTCGTCGGCGTCGCGGTCGGCGGGGTCGGTCCCGCCCTGGTCCTTGCCGCGCTCGGTCTGTCGCGCGGGCCCTTCCTTCAACTGCGGGGCCAGATTGGCCTGTCGGACGCGGCGGGGCAGCAGACCCGCGCCCGATTCTGCCCCGTCCGTCGCTGCGTCGGAGCGCGGGGTGGTGCCGCCCGCTCGCGCGGAGGTGCCTTCGGCGCCCGTCGCGGAGGCGGGACGACGGGTGCGCTGGGGCAGGGCGGGGCTCTGGCGGAGACCGAGTGCCTCGGCGTTCTCGACGCCCTGGCGCGCCGAGCCCGCAGGGCGATCGCCGCTGCGACGCGCGGGTGTCTCGGCGCGCGCCTCGCGGCGATTCGCCGACGGCTTGGCCGCGTCGAGTTCCCCGATGGCCCGGTCGGTCACGCCCCGGTCCACCGGCTCCAGGCCGCCCATCGGTTCCCGGTTCTGCGCGGGCTGCTCCTCGTCCGGCGCGCCACGCCGGGTCCTCGACTCGGTCACGGGACGCCCGTGCGAGCTGACGAGCTTGGGGGTTCGGCGCCGCGGCAGCGGGACGGGGCCGCCGGGGTGGTCCTCGTCGCCGGGGCGTGCGGGTTCGCCCCGGTTGTCGCGGGCCTGCTGGTGCTGTTCGCCCGCGACGCCGGCGAGGGAGCGGCGCGGACGGAACAGACCGCCGCGTTCGCTGTCGTCGTCTCCGAGTGCGCCGGGGAAGTCGGTGAGGGCGTCCAGGTCTACGGGCGCCTCCAGTTCGACCGGCCCGTCCAGGATCGAGGCGGGCAGACCCGGGAGTTGCACCGGTACCTGGGAGAGCGCCGCCTTGCGCTCCTCCTCGCTGCCGCTCTCCTTCGAGGGCAGCGCGCGGTCGAGGCGGAAGCCGATGCCGTTGGTGTCCGGGACGTCGTCGGTGAGGAGGGTGTCCGGGATGAGGACGACGGCGGTGGTGCCGCCGTACGGAGAGGGCTGGAGGGAGACACGGACGTTCTGGCGCTGGGCGAGCCGGCTGACCACGAAGAGGCCGAGGCGGTCGGTGTCGGACAGCTCGAACTCGGGTGTCTCGGCGAGGCGCAGGTTGGCGTCGAGGAGTGCTTCGGCGGCCATGCCGAGGCCGCGGTCGTGGATCTCCAGGGTGAAGCCGTTGGCGACGCGCTCGCCGAGAACCTGCACGGCCGTGTGCGGCGGCGAGAACACCGTGGCGTTCTCCAGGAGTTCGGCCACCAGGTGGGTGAGGTCGGCGACCGCGGGGCCGGTGACGGCGACGCGTGGAAGACGGCGTACCTCGATGCGTTCGTAGTCCTCGACCTCGGCGACGGCGGCGCGGACGACGTCCATGAGCTGGACGGGCTTGCGCCACTGCCGGGAGGGGGCGGCCCCGGAGAGGATGACCAGGCCCTCGGCGTGGCGGCGCATGCGCGTGGTCAGGTGGTCGAGGCGGAACAGGTCGGCGAGTTCGTCGGTGTCCTCGGTTCTGCGCTCCATGGTGTCGAGCAGGGTGAGCTGCTTGTGGAGCAGGACCTGACTGCGGCGGGCGAGGTTGACGAAGACCTCGGAGACGCCGTCGCGCAGCTCGGACTGCTTGACGGCGGCCTCGACGGCCGCGCGTTGAAGGGTGTTGAGCGCCTGGCCGACCTCGCCGATCTCGTTCTTGTCGAACTCCAGGCGCGGCACTTCGGTCTCGATGTCGACCTGTTCGCCGGCGGAGAGGCGGCGCATGACGCTGGGAAGCCGGACCCCGGACGCCTCGTGGGCCTCCAGCCGGAGTCGGCGCAGGTCGCGAATGAGGCTGCGGCCGACGCGTACGGACATGAAGAGCGAGACCAGCAGGGCGATGAGTCCGAGGATGCCCGCGACGGCTGCCTTGACGATGATGCCCATGGCCACGGGCCGGACCCGGTCCTGGTAGCGGTCGCCCGCCTGGTCGTCGAGCTTGCTGAGCTGGCCCAGGACGTGTCCCGCCACGCCGTCCCAGCTCTTGGCGGTGACCCCGCTGGGCGAACCTGCCGGGGAGAGGGCGATGGCCTGTTCGGCGACGCGCAGAGGCGCCGTGTCGGCGTTCTTCCAATAGCTCTGGTAGCGCTCGCGGTCGGCGGCGGGCAGCAGCGGAAGGCTGATGTCGTACAGGAGGGTGCGCTGGGCCACGAGGTCGGACGTGTCGCGGATCTCGTCGCGGGTCAGGTGTCCGGCGACGAGGGCGGAGCCGAGGAGGGCGTCCTCCCGCGAGAGCAGTTCGCGGGCGCGGGCGACGTTGACGAGCGCGCGGCCCTGCTTGTCCATCTCCACGTTGTCGAGCACATGGAGGTTGGCCATCAGGACATAGCAGGGGTCGATGAGGCGGTTGTACTGGTTGAGGGCCTGGGACCGGTCGACGGTGCCCTCCTCGACGCTGTGGCGCAGCGATGCGATTCCCTCAAGGGCGTCGAGAATGGAGGCGAGGCGTTGCGCGGTGCCCGGGCTCATGTCGTCGCGTACTTCGTCGTTCCGGGCGTTCCGGCGCACCTTGGCCACGGCCTTGTCGGTGGCGGCCTTGCTCCGCTTGAGAGCCGTGAGGGCGTCGGAGGCGCGCGGGTCGGCGAGATAGACGAGGGTCTGGCGGCGTTCGGTCTGCAGGACGCGGACGGCGTCCTCGGTCGGATAGCCGACCTTCTCCACAACGTCCGAGACGTTGAACAGCTGACTTGCCTCACGCCCGGTGATGATCGTGGCGAAACCCCAGATCGCGGTCAGGGACACCAGCGGCACGAGGAGCAGCGCCACGATCTTCCGGCGGATGGACTTCCCGCGAAAGCGCATGGCCTCCCCCAGCTCGACCCCCTCCGGCCCGGGGGGTACACATGTGCGTCAACAAACGGCGTGAGCCTACTACCGACACACAGGTAACTCGAAGGCCCGTCCGAACGCACTCTTGGTGGCCGGGGAACGAGACATGGGGAGTTGTCCGTTCATTGGGGGAGATTGCCGCCTCCGGTGCGGCACTTGGGCCCGGATCGTGTCCGGTGACGAACATGGTCAGTTGGCCGGATTTCTTCGCTCAGTGGGAATCTTCGGGCTACGTCGTTCGTCTTTCTGTAAGGGAATTGGGGGCGGAATCGGCCACAGGCGCCGCATGCCGCGTCCAGGCGGCGTAAAACAGCGCAAGCCGGGCAGCCACTGGGGAGCGGTGTCTCGTGACACCGGTGCAAGGCGTCTGCTGGGCGGTGGGGAGTGACGAGTTGATGGGCACGGCAGAGCGGAGCGAGGCGCCCGAGATCGGTGTCGCGGCGCCCGTGACGGAGCGGCGGGCCGTTCAGGCACCGGATCGCGACATTCCGGGGAGCGGACGCGAGGACACGGACGGGCATTCGACGTCGGCGCGCGAGCGCGCTCGCACGGACGTGCGGATCGCCGCGGCTCAGGAGCCGGAAGAGCAGGCGTACTACCGCCCGTTGTGGATCGAGGAACCCGCGCGCAGACGGCGACTGCCCGATCCGGTGCGTACGGCGGCGGTGCGCGCGGTACTGCTCATCAGCGTGACGCTGATCCAGGCGATGGTGGCCTTCCTGTCCACGCTGGCCGGATCCTGGCTGGCCTTCCCCATGGTGCTGAGCAGCGTGGCGAGCACGATCGTCGCCACCTGGGGCGCGCTCGACGTGTGGGTGACACGACAGGTGTGGAACCAGCGCAACGGTGTGGTGTCGGCCCCGAACAGCACCGCACGGACCCTGCGGCGTGAGCGGCGCAAGGCCCGACGCCAGGCCCGCACGGCTGCACGGGCGCAGGAACGAATACGCCGCAGGGGCGGGGCGGGACAGTTGTCGCACTCGTAGGCCCGCTCGCCCGTAGGCGCGCCCGCCCGTAGTTCGGGCGTCACAGAGGCGCCGGCTCCACCGGGCCTGCGCTGCGGGCGAGTTCGCGACGTGCCCGCATGAACGGGCGGGGGCGGTCGACGGAGAGGACGGCGGTGGTGCGGCCCCCGCGTTCGTACAGAGCTAGGAGGCCACCCTCGGCGGGCGCACCGTCCACGAGCGTGCCCTCGGCGATGCGGACGGTGCCAGTGGCCTGGCGCCGACCCGCGAACTGGATCCGCGCACCGTACTGGTCGGACCAGAAGTAGGGCGTCGACCGCACGGTCTCGACGGTTCGCGCGGCGAGCAGGTTGCGTACGGCGACGCGGGGCTGCTCGGTCGCGGAGGTCCAGTGCTCGGCGCGGGAACCGGCGACGCGGGCGACATCGCCCACGGCGACCACTTGCGGCAGTCCGGTCACACAGCCGTCGTCGCACAGCACGCCGTCGTGCAGGGCGAGCGTCGAACCGGCGAGCCAGCCGGTGTTGGGGGTGGCGCCGATGCCGACGATCACGACATCGGCGGGAAGGGTCCGGCCGTCGGCAAGCTCCACGCCGCTCACGGCGCGGCGGCCGTCGGTCCCGGCGACGCTCCTTCCCCGCAGCCCGGCGACGCCGGTGCCGGTGACGAGGTCGGTGCCGCGTCGGCGGTGCAGTGCGGCGCACACGGCGGCCATGTCGGAGCCGAGTTGGGGCACGAGCGGCAGTGCAGCGGCCTCGACGACGGTCACCTCGTGGCCGAGGGCGGCGCACGAGGACGCGGTCTCGGCGCCGATGAAGCCTCCGCCGATGACGACGACTCGGCATGTGCCTCGTGTGAGTTCCGCGCGCAGGGCTCGGGCGTCGTCGAGAGTGCGCAGTGTGTGTACTCCGACGAGGTCGTCGCCGGGGAGGCGGCGGGCCGAGGCGCCGGTCGCGATGACCACGCCGTCCGTGGAGACGGTGCGGCCGTCGTCGAGGAGGACGGTGCGGCCACGTGCGTCGAGTCCGCGGGCACGGACGCCTAGGAGCCACTCGGCGTCGAGTTCGGCGCTCTCTTCCGCGTCGGTGAGGGCGAGCCGGTCCTCGTCGGCCCGGCCGGTGAGGAAGTCCTTGGACAGCGGCGGGCGGTCGTAGGGGCGGTGGGGTTCGTCGCCGACGATCACCAGTCGCCCGTCGAAGCCCTGGGCCCGCAGTTCGCGGGCCGCGTACAGCCCGGAGAGAGAGGCTCCGACGACGGTGACGGTCCTCATGGGCACTCCCCTGTGTCCCCGGCCGCAGTACGGGCCTCACGGACTCGGGCTCCTCGGACTCCGGCTCCTCGAACCTCGGACCCGTGGAAGCCGGCCCCTCGGGCCCCGGTCGCACCGGCCTCGGCCTGGTCGGCCCCGGTCTCGTTCGTCATGCGGCGGTGTCCTCCTCCGCGGCCAGGTGGACGTGGATGATGCCGTCGTCGACGGTGACGCGGTGGGTGCGGACGGGGCGGCGTGCGGGCAGACACGTCGGCTGTCCCGTACGGAGATCGAATGATGCGGCGTGCAGCGGGCATTCGACCAGACAGCCCTCCAGCCAGCCCTCCGACAGGGAGGCGTCCTGGTGGGTGCAGGTGTCGTCGATGGCGTAGAACTCGCCGTCGGCGTTGAACACGGCGACGGGCGGCGTGGTGTCGACTCTGACGGATTCGCCCTCGGGGAGGTCTTCAAGGCGGCAGACGGGAATCACGGGCCCCCCTCTCGGTCCGGGACACGATGTCCGGGACCTTTCAGGTCCAGGCTGTCCGAACCCTTTGCGGTTGCGGACGCTTCGGTAACATGATGTTTCGTATGGCGCACGAGGGAGCGCTATGCGCAACAGAATCCGCGCGGGGGTCCCGTCACGTCAAGGGCTTCCCGCAGATGCGGCCCAAACCGGGCCGCAAGGTGGTGAGAGTTGAGTCATGACCCGCACGCAGAAGCATCCTGACCGCGGCGAGGAGAGTCCGGACAAGCAGCAGGGCAGGGGCACGACCAGCGCCGTCCAGTCGGTGGACCGCGCGGTGAGCGTGCTGGAGATCCTCGCGCGGCACGGCGAGGTGGGCGTGACCGAGATCGCCGAGGAGCTGGACGTCCACAAGTCGACCGCGTTCCGTCTGCTCGGCGTCCTGGAGAACCGCGGCTTGGTGGCCCAGGCCAAGGACCGCGGGAAGTACTACCTGGGCGCTGCCGTACTGCGCCTCGCGGGGGCGGCCGCAGTGCGCCTGGACATCTCGCAGGAGGGCGTGCCCGTCTGCCGCGAACTCGCGGACGAGCTGGGCGAGACGGTCAACATCGCGGTCCTGGACGACGACGCGGCCGTCAACATCATGCAAGCCCGCGGCACCGCGTCCGTCACCGCGCAGAACTGGCTGGGCAGACGCACCCCGCTGCACGCCACCTCCAGCGGAAAGGTGCTGCTCGCCCACATGCCGCCCACCCTGCGCGAGGGCCTGCTCGCCCGCTCCCTGCCACGCTTCACGGAACGCACGATCACCGGTACCTCGGTGCTGCGCAACGAACTGGAGGCCGTGATCGAGCAGGGCTACGGGGTCACCCTGGAGGAGCTGGAGCTGGGCCTCGCCGCCGTCGCGGCCCCGGTGCGCGCCCACGACGGCAAGGTCATCGCGGCGATCAGCGTCTCCGGGCCCGTGTACCGGCTGAGCGCGGACCGGCTGCCCGAGCTGGCGAAGCGGACGGTCGCCGCCGCGGCCGACCTCTCACGCCGTATGGGCTACGGCTTCTGACGGACCGCGGCGGCCCCGGAAGAAGCCGCCCCGTAACGCGCGCCGCACTTCACGGCGGAACCGCACGGAATCTCGCAAGGACCACGCAACGCACCGCGGGGCCAGGAATCTCCTGGTCCCGCGCTTCTGTGTGTCGACCAGGTTTCATACGGCCCGTTCCTTTTGCCAAGGGTTAACTCGTACCTCTTGACGGCAGCTTGATGCCGTTCTCAATATGTCTCTCATCACGCAACCCAACGTGCACTGCGCAACAGCAGAGGAGCCCGGTCGTGCCACACGAGGTCCGTGCCGTAGTCGCCGTCAAAAAGGGCGCACCCGTCGAGGTGCAGACGATCGTGGTTCCCGATCCCGGGCCGGGCGAGGTGCTCGTCAACGTGCAGGCCTGCGGGGTCTGCCACACGGATCTGCACTACCGGGAAGGCGCGATCACCGACGACTTCCCCTTCCTGCTGGGCCATGAGGCGGCCGGCACGATCGAGGCGGTCGGCGACGGCGTCACCGACCTCGTCCCCGGCGACTACGTCGTCCTCGCCTGGCGCGCCCCCTGCGGCTCCTGTCGCTCCTGTCGCCGCGGCCGGCCCTGGTACTGCTTCGACTCCCGCAATGCCACTCAGCCGATGACGCTGCTCGACGGCACCCCGCTCAGCAACGCCCTGGGCATCGGCGCTTTCGCCGAGAAGACCCTGGTCGCGGCCGGACAGGCGGTGAAGATCGACCCCGCCGCCCGCCCGGAGGCCGCCGGCCTCATCGGCTGCGGCGTGATGGCCGGATACGGTGCCGCGGTCAACACCGGTAAGGTCGGCCGCGGAGACACGGTCGCCGTCATCGGCTGCGGCGGTGTCGGCAACGCGGCCATCGCGGGCGCCTGCCTGAACGGCGCCATGAAGGTCATCGCCGTCGACATCGACGACAAGAAGCTCGACCAGGCGGAGAGGTTCGGCGCGACCCACACCGTCAACTCCCGCGGTACGGACCCCGTCGAGGCCGTTCGGGCACTCACCGACGGCTTCGGAGTGGACATCGCCATCGACGCGGTCGGCCGCCCGGAGACGTACAAGCAGGCGTTCTACATGCGTGACCACGCCGGCATCCTGGTCC
This sequence comes from Streptomyces sp. NPDC005485, assembly GCF_040606085.1. Taxonomy (NCBI): domain Bacteria; kingdom Bacillati; phylum Actinomycetota; class Actinomycetes; order Kitasatosporales; family Streptomycetaceae; genus Streptomyces; species Streptomyces sp. NPDC005485. The sequence goes on from NZ_JBEXDZ010000072.1 coordinate 31,899, forward strand.
AGGTCGGCGTCCCCGACCCGGAGATGAAGGTCGAGATCCCGCTGATCGACCTGTTCTCCCGCGGCGGCGCCCTCAAGTCGTCCTGGTACGGCGACTGCCTGCCGAGCCGCGACTTCCCGTTCCTCATCGACCAGTACCTCTACGGGCAGCTGGACCTCATGGCCTTCGTCAGCGAGACCATCGTCCTGGAGCAGGTCGAGGAGGCGTTCGCGAAGATGCAGCGCGGTGAAGTGCTGCGCTCGGTCGTGGTCCTGTGACCGCCCGGGGAACCGCCCGCGTCGAACGCGTGGTCACCTCGGGCACCTTCAGTCTCGACGGAGACACCTTCGACGTGGACAACAACGTCTGGCTGGTCGGCGACGACGAAGAGGTGCTGATCGTCGACGCCGCCCACGACGCCCGTACGATCCACCAGGCCGTCGGAGGCCGCCATGTCGCCGCCATCGTCTGCACCCACGCGCACGACGACCACGTCGGCGCGGCCGCCGAACTCTCCGTCCTGACCGGCGCCCCCGTCCTCCTGCACCCCGACGACAACGAGCTGTGGTCCTTCACCCACCCGGCCCGCAAGCCGGACGGCGAGCTCACCGACGGCCGGATCCTCGCGGTCGCCGGGATCGAACTCCAGGTGATCCACAACCCCGGCCACACCTGGGGCAGTTGCTCGCTCCACGCCCCCTTCCTGAACGCCGTCTTCACCGGCGACACCCTCTTCCACGGCGGCCCGGGCGCCACCGGCCGCTCCTACTCGGACCGCCCCACCATCGAAGCCTCCCTGCGCAACCGCCTGCTCACCCTGCCCGGCGACACCGTCGTGCACACCGGGCACGGCCAGGACACGACGATCGCGGCCGAACGGCCCCACGTCCCTGCCGCCTAGCCATCTCGGCTCCTTCGCCACCTCCGCAACCTCCGCCACCTGCGCCACCTCCGCCACCTCCGCCACCTCCGCCACCCAGGCATCGCAAGCTCCGCAGACCCCCCGTCATCCCCGCCACCACTAGGAGGGGCATGTCCAGCACGCCCGCAACCCGCCCGCGCGGTCCCCAGGTCGTCGTCATCGGCGCCGGGATCGTCGGCTGCTCCCTCGCCGACGAGCTGACCGCCCGCGGCTGGACCGACGTCACCGTCCTCGAACAGGGACCGCTGCCCGCCCCGGGCGGCTCCACCTCGCACGCGCCGGGCCTGGTGTTCCGGACCAGCCCGTCCAAGACCCTCACGGCCTTCGCCCAGTACACGGTGGAGAAGTTCAACTCCCTGCAGGTGGACGGCGTTTCCTGCTTCAACCCGGTCGGCGGGCTGGAACTCGCGACCACCCCCGAGCGCCTCGCCGACCTGCATCGCAAGGCCGGTTACGCGGCCTCCTGGGGCGTACGCAGCGAACTCGTCAGCGCGGCCCGCTGCAAGGAACTGTGGCCGCTCATCGACGAGTCGGCCGTCCTCGGCGGCTTCCACACCCCGGACGACGGCCTGGCCCGCGCCCTGCTCGCGGCCCGCGCCCAGATGACGCGCGCCGAGAGCCGCGGCGCCCGCTTCCTGGACCGCCACACGGTCACCGGCATCGAGCAGCAGGACGGGAGGGTCACCGCGGTTGTCACCGACCGGGGCACCTTCCCGGCCGACCATGTCGTCTCGGCGGCCGGTTTCTGGGGCCCGGTCATCGGCCGTATGGCCGGAATCGACGTCCCTCTCCAGCCACTCGCCCACCAGTACGCGAAGACCAAGCCACTGCCCGAACTCGCGGGCGCCACCGCCGAGGCCGAGAAGCCGATCCTCCGCTTCCAGGACCGCGACCTCTACTTCCGCGAGCACAACGACCGCATCGGCATCGGCAGCTACGCCCACCAGCCGCTGCCCGTCGACCCGTTCGCGATCCTCGGCTACGACGAGGCGCGCGCCAACGACATGGAGATGCCCTCCTCCTTCCCCTTCACCGAGGAGGACTGGGCGCCCAGCTGGCAGGACTGCCGCGTGTTGCTCCCGGCGCTGCGCGACACGGAGATCGAGGAGGGCTTCAACGGCGTCTTCTCCTTCACCCCGGACGGCATGCCCGTGCTGGGTGAATCACGCGCACTGCGCGGCTTCTGGCTGGCCGAGGCCGTCTGGGTCACCCACTCCGCAGGCGTCGCGAAGGCGGTCGCCGAATGGATGGTTGACGGGCGCGCCTCCATCGACCTGCACGAATGCGACCTCACGCGTTTCGAGGACGCGCAGCGTTCACCGTCGTACATCCGTGAACGCGGTTCACAGCAGTTCGTCGAGGTGTACGACGTCCTCCACCCGCTCCAGCCGATGGAGCAGCCGCGTCCCCTGCGGGTCAGCCCCTTCTACGCCCGCCAGCAGCAGCTCGGCGCGTTCTTCCTGGAGGGCGGCGGCTGGGAGCGGCCGCACTGGTACGAGGCGAACGCCCCGCTCGTCGACGCGCTCGGCCCGCTGCCCGAGCGCGACGCCTGGTCGGCCCGCTACTGGTCCCCGATCGCGGCCGCCGAGGCCCGGGCGACCCGCGAGAAGGTCGCGCTCTACGACATGACTCCCCTGCGCCGTCTGGAAGTCACCGGCCCCGGCGCCCTCGACTTCCTGCACCAGATGACCACCAACAACCTCCGCAAGAAGCCCGGCGCGGTCACCTACACACTGCTCCTGGACGAGACGGGCGGCATCCGCTCCGACCTGACCGTCGCGCGTCTGGGCCCCGACCGCTTCCAGATCGGCGCCAACTCCCCCGCGGACCTCGACTGGTTGACCCGGCACGCGCCCGCCGACGTACAGATCCGGGACATCACCTCCGGCACCTGCTGCATCGGCGTCTGGGGTCCGCTCGCCCGTGACCTCGTCCAGCCGTTGACCCGCGACGACTTCTCGCACGAGGCCTTCGGCTACTTCCGCGCGAAGCAGACGTATCTCGGCCATGTCCCGGTCACCGCCATGCGGTTGAGCTATGTCGGTGAGCTGGGCTGGGAGTTGTACACCAGCGCCGACCTGGGTCTGCGGCTCTGGGACACCCTGTGGGAGGCGGGCCAGCGGCACGGAGTGGTCGCGGCCGGGCGCTCCGCCTTCAACTCCCTGCGCCTGGAGAAGGGTTACCGCGCCTGGGGCACCGACATGACCGACGAGCACGACCCGTTCGAGGCGGGCGTCGGCTTCGCGGTGCGCATGGACAAGGAGTTCGTGGGTCGCGAGGCACTCGACGCGGCCGCCGGCCCGGCTCGCCGGCTCACCCCGCTTCTCCTCGACGACCCCGCCGCCGTCGTTCTCGGCAAGGAGCCCGTGTATGTCGACGGCGGCCCGGCCGGTTACGTGACCAGCGCCTCGTACGGCTACACGCTGGGCCGCTGCGTCGCCTACGCCTGGCTGCCGACGCTGCCGACCGGCACCGGCGTGCACATCGAGTACTTCGGCGAGAAGGTCCCCGCGACCGTCGCGGACGAACCGCTCTTCGACCCGAAGATGACCCGTATCCGCCGCTAGGAGGCACCCGTGTCCCCCACTTACGACGTGATCGTGAGCCCTGCGGAGGAAAACGACCTCGGTGCCCAGGGCACGCCGCAGACCGTCGACCGGACCGTGTACGACCACGAGGTACGCCCCACGGCGGACCGCACGTCCCGCCCGGCCGGCGCCACCGCTGACCCGATCGGCGCTTTCGACCCCCACCGCCTCGCCGCCGCGCCCGCCCGAGGAGTACGCACGTGACGACGACCCCCCTCTCCCCGACCCAGCTCTCCGCCAGCCTGGTCGCCACCCTTCCCGGCCACTACTACACCGACCCGGAGATCTTCCGGCAGGAGCAGGAGCGGCTCTTCGAGTCGATGTGGTTCTGCGCGGTGCGCGGTGCCGACCTGGCGAAACCCGGCGCCTTCCGGACCGTCCGGATCGGCCGCGAGTCCGTCCTGGTCACCCGTTCGCGCACCGGTGAACTGCGCGCCTTCCTGAACATCTGCCGCCACCGCGGGGCCCGGCTGTGCACGGAGGAGTCCGGCGAGGTCCGCCGCAACCTCCAGTGCCCGTACCACGCCTGGACCTACGACCTCGACGGCAAGCTGGTCGCCGCGCCCAACCTGGTCAGGATGCCCGACGTCGACCGCACCGCGTACGGCCTGGTCAAGGTCGCGCTGCGGGAGTGGCTCGGCTACGCCTGGGTGTGCCTGGCGGACGAGCCGCCCTCCTTCGAGGAGACGGTGATGAGCGCGGCTGTGGAGCGCCTCGGCGACGCGGCGGCCATCGAGCACTACGGCACCGAGAACCTCGCACTCGGAAAACGCATCACCTATGACGTGAAGGCGAACTGGAAGCTGATCGTCGAGAACTTCATGGAGTGCTATCACTGCGCCACGATCCACCCCGAACTCACCGATGTCCTCCCGGAGTTCGCCGAGGGCTACGCCGCCCAGTACTACGTCGGACACGGCGCCGAGTTCGGCGAGGAGATCAAGGGGTTCACGGTCGACGGCAGCGAGGGCTTCGGCAGGCTCCCGGCGGTGGCGGACGACCAGGACCGCCGCTACTACGCGATCACGGTGAAACCGACGGTCTTCATCAATCTGGTCCCCGACCATGTCATCCTGCACCGCATGTTCCCGCTCGCGGAGGACCGCACGGTGGTCGAGTGCGACTGGCTGTACGCGCCGGAGGTCGTCCGGTCCGGCGCCGACGTGTCCAAGTCGGTCGAGCTCTTCCACCGCGTCAACGCACAGGACTTCGAAGCCTGCGAGCGGACCCAGCCCGCCATGGCCTCGCGCGCGTACCGGAACGGTGGTGTGCTGGTGCCCACCGAGCACCACATCGGGATCTTCCACGAATGGCTGATCCAGCGGCTGGGAGGCCACGGTGCCTGAACGAAACGATTCGCCGGGAGGCCCCCGTGGCTGAGACCACCGACAGACCCGCCCTCGCCGTCCCCACCCTCTACATCGACGGCAGCTGGAAGAACGCACTCGACGGGCGCACCCGTGAGATCCACTGTCCCGCCGACGGCTCGCTGGTCGCCGTCGTCGACGAGGCGGGCGGCAAGGACACCGTCGAGGCGATCGCCGCGGCACGCCGTGCCTTCGACGAGGGCCCCTGGCCTACGACGCCGGCAGCCGAGCGCGGTGACCTGTTGCTGCGCGTCGCCGACCTGCTCGTACGCGACAAGGACGAGCTCGCCCGCGCCGAGTCCCTCGACACCGGCAAACGCCTGGTCGAAAGCGCGTACGACATCGATGACATCGAGAACTGCTTCCGTTACTTCGGGCGGCAGGCCGCCACCGAGCCGGGCCGGATCATCGAGACAGGCTCGGCCGCCGCGGACAGCCGGGTCGTGTACGAACCCGTCGGCGTCTGCGCGCTGATCACTCCCTGGAACTACCCCCTTCTCCAGACGGCCTGGAAGGTCGCCCCTGCGCTCGCGGCGGGCAACACCTTCGTCCTCAAGCCGAGCGAGCTGACCCCGCATACGGCGATCCATCTGATGCGGCTCCTCGAGGAGGCCGGACTTCCGGCGGGCGTGGCCAACCTGATCCTGGGGGCGGGACCGGAAGCCGGTGCTCCGCTCGCCGACCATCCGGACGTCGACCTCGTCTCCTTCACCGGCGGACTGCAGACCGGGCGCGGGCTGATGGCCGCCGCGGCCGGCACGGTGAAGAAGGTCGCGCTCGAACTCGGCGGCAAGAACCCCAACATCGTCTTCGCCGACGCCGACTTCGAGACGGCCGTCGACATGGCGCTGACCGCCGTGTTCCTGCACTCCGGGCAGGTCTGCTCGGCAGGGGCCCGGCTCCTGGTCGAGGACTCGCTGCACGACCGGTTCGTCGACGAGGTGGTACGCCGGGCCTCGGAGATCCGGCTCGGCGGCCCGTTCGACGAGCGGGCGCAGACCGGCCCGCTGATCTCGGCCGCGCACCGCGCCAAGGTCGAGGCGTACGTCGAGAGCGGCATCGCGGAGGGCGCGGTACTGCGCTGCGGCGGCAGGCGCCCCGAGGGACTCGACGAGGGCTTCTACTTTCTGCCGACCGTCCTTGACGACTGCTCGCCCGAGATGACCGTTGTCCAGGACGAGTCCTTCGGGCCGGTGCTGACCGTCGAGCGCTTCACCGACGAGGCCGAGGCCGTACGACTGGCCAACGGCACCATCTACGGCCTCGCGGGCGCCGTCTGGACCAGCGACGAGGCAAAGGCCCAGCGGGTCGCGGCCCGGCTGCGGCTCGGCACGGTGTGGATCAACGACTACCACCCCTATGTGCCGCAGGCCGAGTGGGGTGGGTTCAAGCAGTCCGGCTTCGGCCGCGAGCTAGGGCCCTCGGGTCTCGCCGAGTACCGCGAGACCAAGCACATCTGGCGCAACACCGACCCCTCCCCGCAGGGCTGGTTCGCGTAGCCGCGCCGTCCTGGCCCGCCTCCCCCTTGAACACGTCCCCTTCGAACACGTCCCCTTGATCCCGGCACCCGCACGAGCCGCTCCCTCACCCCTCCTCCAGGCCCACCAGGAGTCCGCTCATGACGAAAACCGAACAACCACCATCCGGTTCCGGCCAACACGGTCATGACGACACCGAGCTCGCCGAGTTCGGCTACAAACCCGAACTCAAGCGCACCCTCGGCAACTTCCACACCTTCGCCGCCGGCATCAGCTACATCTCCATCCTCACCGGCACCTTCCAGCTCTTCTACTTCGGCTACGGCAGCGGCGGCCCCGCCTACTGGTGGTCATGGCCGATGGTCTTCGTCGGCCAGTTCATGGTCGCGCTGTGCTTCGCGGAGCTGGCCGCCCGCTATCCCGTCGCGGGCTCCGTCTACAACTGGTCTAAGAAGATCGGCAATCCGCACCTCGGCTGGCTGGCCGGCTGGATGATGCTGATCGCGTCCATCGTGTCGATCTCCGCGGTGGCCCTCGCCTACCAGCTGACGCTTCCTCAGATCTCCTCCGTCTTCCAGTTCGTGGGCGACGGCACCGGCAAGTACGACGTGGCGACGAACGCGGTGGTCCTGGCCACGGTCCTCATTCTGTTCACGACCCTGGTGAACGCCTTCGGTGTGAAGCTGATGGCCACCATCAACAGCGCCGGCGTCTTCATCGAACTGGTCGCCACCGTCGTCCTCATCGTGCTGTTCGCCGTCCACATCACACGAGGCCCCCAGGTGGTCACCGACACCCAGGGCACCGGAGCCGGGCACTCCGCGGGCTATCTGGGCGCGTTCATGGTGGCCTCGCTGGCATCCGCGTACGTCATGTACGGCTTCGACACGGCCGCCTCGCTCGGCGAGGAGTCCCTCGACCCCTCGCGCAACGCGCCGCGCGCCATCATCCGCGCCATCGTCGCCTCGTTCATCCTGGGCGGCCTGGTGCTGCTGTTCGCGCTGATGAGCGTCTCCAGCCTCAAGGGCGAGAAGCTGTCCACGGACGGCCTGCAGTACATCGTGCTCGACGTGCTCGGCCCGACGGCCGGCAAGGCCATGCTGTGGTGCGTGCTGATCGCGGTCACCGTCTGCGCGCTGGCCGTGCACACGGCGGCGATCCGGCTGGCCTTCGCGATGTCCCGGGACAACAACCTGCCCGCCTCCTCGCTGCTGGCCAAGGTCAGCCCGCGCTTCCAGACGCCGGTGCTGCCCGCGGTGATCATCGGCATACTGGCCGTGGCGATCCTCGTGGTCAACATCCGCCAGCCGCAGATCTTCACCGTCGTCACCAGCATCGGCATCATCATGATCTACCTCGCCTACCTCGGCGTGACCGGACCGATGCTGGTGGCCCGGCTGCGCGGCAGGTGGCAGCCGGCCGGGGACGGGAAGTTCTCGCTCGGCCGCTGGGGCCTGCTCGTCAACATCGTCGCCGTGGTGTGGGGCGCGGCCATGACGCTGAACCTGATCTGGCCGCGGGCCGAGGTCTACAACGCCGCCGCTCCCTTCCACTGGTACCTGAAGTGGGGCGCGGTCCTGTTCGTCACGGTGATCGCCGGCGGCGGCTTCGCCTACTACTGGTTCATCCAGCGCCACAAGACCGGCGTACTCGCCGAGCACCGGCTCCACGAGCCCGCCGCCGCCACTCCCCTCGCCGCCCCCGCCGCCGACTGAGGACCGGCGAAAGACCGACTGACGCGTCACTCAAGGAGGTCAACTTCCCATGAGCATCGATGAGTTCGACTATGTCGTGGTCGGCGGCGGCACCGCGGGGAACGTGGTCGCGGCCCGGCTCAGCGAGGACCCCGCCGTCACGGTGTGCGTCCTGGAGGCGGGACCAAGCGACGTCGGCGACGACGACGTGATGAAGCTGGAGCGCTGGATGGGCCTGCTGGAGTCCGGCTACGACTGGGACTACCCGGTCGAACCGCAGTCCAGCGGCAACAGCTTCATGCGGCACGCCCGCGCCAGGGTGCTCGGCGGCTGCTCCTCGCACAACTCCTGCATCGCCTTCTGGGCGCCCGCCCAGGACCTGGACGACTGGGCGGCAGCGGGCTGTACGGGCTGGAGTGCGGCCGAACTCTTCCCGCTCTACCGCCGGTTGGAGTCGAACGACGCTCCCGGCGACCACCACGGCCGCACGGGCCCGGTGAAGCTGCGCACGCTGAAGGGCGAAGACCCGTGCGGCACCGCCCTGTTGGAGGCGTGCGCACAGGCCGGCATCCCGACGACGGCCTTCAACTCCGGTACGACCGTGGTGCGCGGCGCCAACTGGTTCCAGATCAACTCCGACGAGAACAACATCCGGCAGTCCTCGTCGGTCGCCTATCTCCACCCGATCATCGGCAAGCGCCCCAACCTGGAGGTGCGCACCGGGGTGCGGGCCAAGAAGCTGGTGCTCGAAGGCCGACGCTGCGTGGGCGCCGAGTACCTGGACCCGGACCTGATCCACACCCGGACCGTGCGCGCCCGGCGCGAGGTGATCGTGTCGTGCGGCTCCATCGACACCCCCAAGCTGCTCATGCTGTCGGGCATCGGGCCCGCGGAGCATCTGCGTGAGGTCGGGGTCGAGGTGGTGGTGGACTCGGCGGGCGTCGGCGAGAACCTCCAGGACCACCCCGAGGGCGTCATCATGTGGGACGCAAAGCAGCCGATGACCACCACGTCCAGCCAGTGGTGGGAGGCGGGCATCTTCTACGACACCGAACCGGGCCTGGACCGGCCCGACCTGATGTTCCACTACGGCTCGGTGCCCTTCGACATGAACACGGCGCGCTGGGGCTACCCGACATCCGAGAACGCCTTCTGCCTCACCCCGAACGTGACCCGCGCCAGGTCACGGGGCACGGTACGGCTGCGCACCCTCGACTACCGGGACAAGCCCAGGGTCGATCCGCGCTACTTCACGCACGAGCACGACGTGCGCGTGATGACGTACGGCCTGAAACTGGCCCGCCGCATCGCCGAGCAGCCCGCGCTGAGCGGCTGGGCGGGCGCCGAACTGGCGCCCGGACCTGACGTGCGGACCGACGACGAGCTGCTCGACTACATCCACAAGACCCACAACACCGTCTACCACCCGTCCTGCACCGTGAAGATGGGCGCGGACGACGACGCCTCGGCCCCGCTCGACGCGCGGCTGCGGGTCAAGGGGGTCGAGGGCCTGCGGGTCGCGGACGGCTCGGTGATGCCGGACCTCATCTCCGTCAACCCGTGCATCACGACGATGATGATCGGCGAGAAGTGCGCGGACATGCTGAAGGAGGACAGCTGATCAACTCGTCGTGGGCGCCGGGCGCTTGAACATCCGAGTCGCCGTGATCTCGCTGTGCACCGACTCGTCCTCCCCGGCCGGGGCCTGCTGAGGCAGTCCCGGCCGGAGGTGCTCCTCCACGCTGATGTACTTCAGCCCGGCGCGCAGGTCGGCGTCGTTGCGCAGCCGGATGACGAGGGGGAACTCGGCCAACGCCGTCGTGTCGAACAGACCGGTGGTGTAGAGGAGTTGGACGCCCAGCGCGTCGGAGACGGCCCGCTGCAGCTCCAGCAGGTACGTCGCGTTGGCGCGCCCGATGGGGTTGTCCAGGAACAGCGTGCCCGCATGCCGGTGCTTGTCGCTTCTGCCGCGGTCGTTGGAGCGCAGCGCGGCCATCGTGCAGTACAGGGCGATGGCCGCGGTGAGCAGCTGGCCGCCCGAGAACACGTCGCCCATCTGCCCGACGGGCACGCGCTCGGCGCGCAGCACGGCGTCCGGCTTGAGGATCTCCACGGCGACACCCTTGGGCTCCAGCGCCGCGGCGACGCCCCGCAGGAGCAGCGTCATGCCGTCCCGCCGCAGATCGGAGTTCTTCTTCACCGCCGCGCGGGTCGCCTCGTCGACGACCTCGCCGAGCCGCTCGGCCAGGGTGGCCTGGTCGGGCTCCTCGAAGCGGATGCGCAGGAACTCCTGCCCGGACCACTCGCCGAGCCCTTCCGGCAGCCGGGACAACCGCTGCGCGGAGCGCAGGGTCGCGAGGGAGGACTCCACGAGGCCGCGCAGCCGGTCCACGATCGAGTCGCGGTTGCGCTCCAGCTGCGCCAACTCGTCGGTGAGGACGCGCAGTCGGGGTGCGAAGGCATCCGCCCACTTCTGCGCGTGCTCGGGCAGCGCGGAGGCGGGCAGCTCGCGGATCTGCTGGCGGGCGGGGGTGCGGACCTGCTCGTAGCGGGTGGAGTTGGCGTGCCGTACGAGGATGTCACTCGCCTCGCGTACGGCGGCCTCGGCGGCGGAGAGGTCGGCGGCGCAGCCGCGCAGCGATCTGCGGGTCTCCGCAGCGGCCCGGCGGGCCTCTTCCAGGTCCCCGGGGTAGGGCTCGGGCTCTTCCTGCTCGTCGTCACCGTGCTCGCGCAGCAGGTCCCTGAGCAGGGCGGCCGTCTCGTCGAACCCTCCGGCGCCGTCCTCGGCGGCGCGGTGGGCGTCGAGCAGTTCGGCGTGCGCCTCGCGTGCCTGGGCCAACGCCTCGGTGCGGGAGGCGAGTTCACCGGTGGCGGTGCGCAGCAGGATCTGCGCGTGCTCGCCGTCGCGCGGGATCAGCTCCTCCGGCAGTTCGGTGTGCGCCTCGCCCTCCTGCGGTGCGTGCCGCTCGGCCTCGCCGCGCAGCCGTCCGAGCTGCTCGCTCGCGGTCGACATACGCGTCTCCAGGAGCTGGACCAGCTCCTCGGCGCGGGCGGCCGCGGCCTGGCGGGACGGCCCGTCGGATCCGTCCGTCGACTCCAGTAGCTGCGCGGCGCGCGTGCGCACCTTGTTGCTGAGCCGGTCCAGGTCCGCGAGCGCGCCGCTCTCGTCGCTCTCGGCCCGGGCCTGCTCGGCCCGCAGGTCGGCGCCGACGCCGACTTTCTCGTACAGCTGCGAGGCGGCCCGGTAGGCCTCCCGCAGGGCGGGCAGCGACGATTTCGCGGCTGTCTGCTCGTCGTCCGGTACGTCGTCGGGGGCGCCCGCGATCTCGGCGCGCTCGGCGCGCAGCGCGCGGGCCGT
>NZ_JBEXDZ010000073.1:0-43225 GCF_040606085.1 Streptomyces sp. NPDC005485
GGCGCCCCTGGCACGGGGTGACGCGGGGGCGCCGGGACCGGTGGCGGCTCAGCCCGACCTCGTGCACCCGTCGGGGCCGTACCACCCGGGCACCCCGTTCCGTCCGGCGAACCCCGACACCAACCCGTATCTGCGGCTGCCCGACGAGCTCCGGGAACCGGACCACCGACGCCCACCGGGGGCACGCGGGGCACGGCAGTCCGGGGCGCCCGGAGGTACGTGGCCGTCGGGGAGCGGGCGGCCGCCCGAACCCACCCGGTCGTCGGAGGGGCCACGCCGACCCGGCAACGTGTACGGCGCACCGACGGTGGCGGGGCCCGTGACACCGCCGTCACGGCCGCCGAAGCCGCGAGGGTCCCGGTCCGGGAGCGTTCCGCCCCCGCCACCGCCGCCTCCCTCCTCCTCGTCGTCCTCGCCCTCGTCCTCGTCCTCGTCCGAGGAGGGGCCGCCGCCTCCGCCACCGCCGCCGGGGAGGCCTCGGCGGCGGGATTGAGCGACGGGCCGGGCCGGGGTCCGGGAACCGGCCCGACACTCCCGGGCAAAGCGCACGCCACCGCGGTGACACCAAGTGTTCCCTGTCCGTCAGGCGGACCTCAGGGGCGGGAGGCACTGGGTGCCGGATACGGTGGGAACACCATGAGCGCTTCGCAGACCTCTGATGTCCCCACCCTCCTCGTCAAGATCTTCGGCAAGGACAGGCCGGGCATAACGGCCGGTCTCTTCGACACCCTGGCCGCCTACTCCGTCGACGTGGTCGACATCGAGCAGGTCGTCACCCGTGGCCGGATGGTGCTGTGCGCGCTCGTGACCGAGCCGCCCGCCGGGCTGGAGGGTGATCTGCGGGCCACCGTCCACAGCTGGGCGGAGTCGATGAAGATGCAGGCGGAGATCATCTCCGGCCTGGGCGACAACCGGCCGCGCGGCCTCGGGCGTTCGCTCGTCACCGTGCTCGGGCATCCGCTCACCGCGGAGTCGACGGCCGCGATCGCCGCGCGGATCACGAGGACCGGCGGCAACATCGACCGGATCTTCCGGCTCGCCAAGTACCCGGTGACGGCGGTCGAGTTCGCCGTGTCCGGTACGGAGACCGAGACGCTGCGCACGGCCCTGGTGACCGAGGCCTCGGCACTGGGTGTCGATGTCGCGGTGGTGGCGGCCGGACTGCACCGGCGGGCCCAGCGTCTGGTCGTCATGGACGTGGACTCGACGCTCATCCAGGACGAGGTGATCGAGCTCTTCGCCGCGCATGCCGGGTGCGAGAAGGAGGTCGCCGAGGTGACGGCGGCCGCGATGCGCGGGGAGCTGGACTTCGAGCAGTCGCTGCACGCGCGCGTGGCGCTGCTGGAGGGTCTCGACGCCTCGGTCGTGGACAAGGTGCGCAGCGAGGTCCGGCTGACGCCGGGGGCGCGCACTCTGATCCGTACGCTCAAGCGGCTCGGCTTCCAGGTCGGCGTCGTCTCGGGTGGATTCACACAGGTCACCGATGACCTCAAGGAGCGGCTCGGCCTCGACTTCGCGCAGGCCAACACCCTGGAGATCGTCGACGGGAAGCTGACGGGCCGGGTCACCGGGGAGATCGTGGACCGTGCGGGCAAGGCGCGGCTGCTGCGCCGGTTCGCCGCGGAGGTGGGTGTGCCGCTGGCCCAGACCGTGGCCATCGGCGACGGCGCGAACGACCTCGACATGCTGAACGCGGCCGGGCTCGGCGTCGCGTTCAACGCCAAGCCCGTGGTCCGTGAGGCCGCGCACACCGCCGTGAACGTGCCCTTCCTGGACACCGTTCTGTATCTGCTGGGCGTCACCCGCGAAGAGGTCGAGGCCGCGGACATGCACGTGGGCGAGCACTGAACGTCGTATGAGCATGAGCCGACGTTCATGACGGCGTCCGACGGGGCCCGGCACCATCGCGGTGCCGGGCCCCGTCCACGTAGGGATACGCGGGGGTCGGCCTACTCGGCCGGCGCCCAGTAGTCGAGGAGCGTGCTCACTCCGGGCTCCAGGGATTTCCAGGAGCCTTCGAAGGAGAGCACCGCGAAGGCGGCGGCGGGGAAGCCGCGGCCGTTCATCCGGGTGCGTGCGTCACCCTCGGCCTGGCCGGCCAGGATGTCGGCGAGGCCCTGCACGCCGGGATTGTGCCCGATGAGGATCACGTTCTGCGCGTCATCGGGGGTTTCGTTGAGCACGGCGATCAGTTCGCCGGGTGAGGCCTCGTAGAGCCGCTCCTCGTAGACCGTTTTCGGCCGGTGCGGGAGCTCCTGGACGGCGAGCTTCCAGGTTTCGCGGGTCCGGACCGCGGTGGAGCAGAGAGCCAGATCGAAGGGGATTTTGGTGTCGGCCAGCTTGAGTCCGGCGACGGCGGCGTCCTTGCGGCCCCGGTCGGCGAGCGGCCGCTCGTGATCGGACACCTGTGGCCAGTCGGCCTTCGCATGCCGGAAGAGGACAATCCTGCGGGGTTCTGCGACGCTCATGGGTCCCAGCTTCGCATGAAACACGCCATGGGGCGCAGGGAGTTGACCGGGTCTCCCGGCATGGGTGACGCGGTCCCACGACGGGCCCAAACAGGGGTGCTCAGGGTGCCTCGGTGACTCAGGGTGCCTGGTGCACGACCGCCTGCTGGATGCGCTCGAAGACGTGGGTGATCGCCGGGTCGCCGCCGGCGGCCTGCGCGTCCGCCGGGTTGAGTATCAAAAGCAGCAGCGCGACGAAGGCGAGGGCGGGGAGGACGACTGCCCACCATGGCAGCCGACTGTCGAGGCCGCCCGTGGTCGCCGGGTGGGGCCGGGTGTACGTACGGGCCGACATGCCGCCTCCGTGGGTCTTCGGGTGGTCCGTGCTCCGCGTCCTCGCGGGCACAACTCGAAGTTACGGAATCCGGAGCCCTCAACCCATCCGGAGATCCACCCACTTGACCCTGACACTCACCCCCTAGGGGATGGGGGGTTAGCCCCACCTCCGGCGGCGGCTCACGGTCACGGCGAGGCGATGGTCGCGATGATGCTGATGATCACGGTGATGGCCAGCATCGCGCCGAGCACGAGCAGCATCTTCTTCTGGCCGTTCTGGGGGTTCGGGTCGAGCAGAGGCATACGGCCAGTCTCGCACCGTTCGTCCGCCCTGCCTCCGCCGGGGGCCGGTTCGCCGTGGGTCGGCCCCGCGCCCGGGTTTCAGCGGGCCGCCTCCTCCTCCACCGTACGGTCGCGTCCCGCCAAGACGCCCACCACGATCTGCGGGACCATCAGCCCGGCCATGAGCGCGATCGGCAGGCCCCAGCCGCCGCTGTGCTGATAGAGCACGCCCACCAGGAGCGGGCCGGGGATCGAGATCAGGTACCCGGTGCTCTGCGCGAAGGCCGACAGCTTGACGACGCCGGCGCCTGTCCTGGCCCGCATGCCGACCATGGTGAGGGCCAGCGGGAAGGCGCAGTTGGCGACGCCGAGCAGCAGGGCCCAGGCCCAGGCGCCGCCCGCCGGGGCCAGGTAGAGGCCCGCGTATCCGGCGAGCCCGCAGACACCGAGCGCGACGACGATCGGTCCCTGGTGGGGCAGGCGGGTGGCGAGCCGCGGGATGACGAAGGCGAGCGGTACGCCCATGACCATGGTGACGGCGAGAAGCAGTCCGGCGGTGCCTGCGGAGACGCCCGCGTCCCGGAAGATCTGCGCCATCCAGCCCATGGTGATGTACGCGGCGGTGGCCTGCAGTCCGAAGAAGACGGCCAGCGCCCAGGCCGTACGGCTCCGGGTGATCCGCAGTGTGGCGGGCTCCTCCCTGACGGGGGCGCCCGCGGCCGGGTCCGACCCCCTTTCGCGTGCGAGGAAGGCCCAGGGCACCACGGCGGCCGCCGCGAGTCCCGCCCAGACGGCGAGGCCGGACTGCCAACTGCCGCCGAGGGAGTCGGTCATGGGCACGGTCACCGCGGCGGCGGCCGACGTGCCGAGCGCGAGAGCCATCGAGTACAGGCCGGTCATGGAGCCGACCCGGTCCGGGAACCAGCGTTTGACGATCACCGGCATCAGGACGTTGCTGACGGCGATGCCCATGAGGGCGAGCGCGCTGGCGACGAGGAAGCCCACGGTGTTCCCGGCGTAGGGACGGATCGCCAGGCCGGCCGTGATGGCGACCATCCCCGCGCAGACCACCGTGCCGGGCCCGAAGCGGCGGGCGAGCCGCGGGGCCATGACGCCGAAGACGGCGAAGCAGAGCGGCGGCACGGAGGTGAGCAGTCCGGCCACGCTGCCGCTCATGCCGAGCCCGTCGCGCACCTCTTCGAGGAGGGCGCCGAGGCTGGTGATCGCGGGGCGCAGGTTGAGGGCGCTGAGGACGATTCCCACGACCACCAGTCGCATCGCCCACGCGCGCGTGGCGGGTTCCTGGGACTCGCCCCCGGTTCCGGCAGAGCTGCGTATGGGCGGGGACTTCATCGTGCGGGTTTCCTCGGTGGCCATGCCACCCATCATAGAATCATGGGATGATCGGGTGTCCACTCGCGTACGAAGGAATGCCATGGCGCTGAACCATCCCCGCCGGTCGGCGCTGTCCGAGCAGGTCATCGCCGAGCTGCGGAACCAGATCACCTCGGGCGAGTGGCCGGTCGGCTCGCGCATCCCGACCGAGCCGGAGCTGGTCGAGCAGCTCGGCGTCGCCCGCAACACGGTGCGCGAGGCCGTCCGCGCGCTCGCACACAACGGCCTGCTGGACATCCGCCAGGGTTCGGGCACCTACGTCGTGGCGACCAGCGAGCTGGCCGGCGTGATGCACCGCCGCTTCGCCGACGCCGACCCGCGGCACATCGCCGAGCTGCGCTCCACGCTGGAGTCGAGCGCCGCGAAGCTGGCCGCCGAACGGCGCACCGAGCGCGATCTGAAGCAGCTGGACGCCCTGCTCGTACGGCGCGAGGAGGCCTGGGAGTCCGGGAACGCGGAGGCCTTCGTGACCGCCGACACGACCTTCCACATGGCCGTGGTGGCCGCCTCCCACAACGACGTGATGACGGCGCTGTACGCGGACCTGGGCGAAGTGCTGCGCGACTGGCTGCGCGAGGACGTCGGCGAGGAGCTGACGCCGGAGACCTGCATGGACCACACGGGGCTCGTCGACGCGATCCGCACGGGCGACGCTGCCGCGGCCGCCACGGAGGCCGCGGGCTACCCGTTCCTGTGCCGCCTCGGACGGCCGGGCTCCGCTAGCGCTGGTGGCTGACCCACACCGAGCGGATCTCCTTCCAGCACCGCCCGCTCAGTCGCACCGTCGCCGCGGGTCCCGCCTCCACCGGCGGACTGTCGCTGTCGATGTCCCACCAGCGGTCGCACTCGATGTGCAGGCGTACGCGATCGGAGTCCACGTAGGGGTTGTGGCAGTACGCGACCGCGTGCGAGCCGGTCACGGTGGTACGGCACTCGGAGCCGAACGGGCGTGGTCCGACGGGCTTTTCGGCGCCCACGCGCGCGTGGGGAGTGGCGTCGTACGGCAGGGCCATCAGGAGGGCGAGCGCGGCGAACACCGGGGCGAGGCTGCGGAAAAGGCGCACAAGGAGACCTCCTCGGCCGTACGGCTGCGGGGCGGTGCGTCCTCCCAGCGTGCGCTTTGCGCCGTCCCGGCCGCCCGGTCAACTGCTCCGAACGGGCGACGCCCCGCTCCCCGCGCAGGGCGGGAAACGGGGCGTCACAGCCGCGGGGGGTGCTTACGCGCCGATCGCGTGCAGACCGCCGTCGACGTGGATGATCTCGCCGGTGGTCTTCGGGAACCAGTCGCTCAGCAGCGCGACGATGCCCTTGCCGGCCGGCTCCGGGTCCTTGAGGTCCCACTCCAGCGGGGAGCGGTTGTCCCACACGGCGGCCAGCTCGCTGAAGCCCGGGATGGACTTGGCGGCCATCGAGCCGAGCGGGCCCGCGGAGATGAGGTTGCAGCGGATGTTCTGCTTGCCCAGGTCGCGGGCGAGGTAGCGGCTGGTGGCCTCCAGGGCGGCCTTGGCCGGGCCCATCCAGTCATACTGCGGCCAGGCGTACTGCGCGTCGAAGGTGAGGCCGACGACCGAGCCGCCGTTCTGCATCAGCGGCAGGCATGCCGTGGTCAGCGACTTCAGGGAGAACGCCGAGACGTGCATGGCCGTGGCGACCGACTCGAAGGGCGTGTTGAGGAAGTTGCCGCCGAGGGCGTCCTGCGGTGCGAAGCCGATGGAGTGCACGACGCCGTCGAGGCCGCCCAGCTCCTCGCCGACGATCTCCGCGAGCCGTCCGAGGTGCTCGTCGTTGGTGACGTCGAGCTCGATGACCTTGGTGGGCTTGGGGAGCTTCCTGGCGATGCGCTCGGTCAGCGTGGGCCGCGGGAACGCGGTCAGGATGATCTCGGCACCCTGCTCCTGGGCCTGCTTGGCGGCGTGGAAGGCGATGGAGGACTCCATCAGCACACCGCTGATCAGGACGCGCTTGCCCTCGAGAATTCCGCTCATGGTGATCAGTGACCCATTCCCAGTCCGCCGTCAACAGGGATGACGGCTCCAGTGATGTACGAAGCGTCGTCGGAGGCCAGGAACCGCACCGTTGCGGCGATCTCCTCAGGCTGCGCGTAGCGACCGAGCGGCACCTGCTTCACGATGCCGTCGCGCTGCTCGTCGGTGAGCGCCTTGGTCATGTCGGTGTCCACGAAGCCGGGCGCGACGACGTTGAAGGTGATGTTGCGCGACCCGAGCTCACGGGCGAGGGAGCGCGCGAAGCCCACGAGGGCTGCCTTGGAGGCGGCGTAGTTCGCCTGGCCGGGACCGCCGTACAGACCGACTACCGACGAGATGAGCACGACACGGCCCTTCTTGGCGCGCAGCATGCCGCGGTTGGACCGCTTCACGACGCGGAAGGTGCCGGTGAGGTTGGTGTCGATGACCGAGGTGAAGTCCTCCTCGGACATACGCATGAGGAGCTGGTCCTTGGTGATGCCGGCGTTGGCGATCAGCACCTCGACCGGACCGTGCTCGGCCTCGATCTCCTTGTAGGCCTGCTCCACCTGCTCGCTGTCGGTGATGTCGCACTTGACGGCGAGGCAACCCAGCTCGACCAGGGCGGCCGGGGGCTCGCCCGAACGGTACGTGATCGCGACCTTGTCGCCGGCCTCGGCGAACGCGCGGGCGATGGCGAGGCCGATGCCCCGGTTGCCTCCGGTGACGAGAACCGAGCGGCTCAACGGATCACCCTTTCGATAGCGGTCTGTTTCCTCTGCAAGACAGGTGCCTTCTTCGAAAACCTATCGGTCCCGTCCCCCGGGCGGAGAATCGGGCACCGACAGTGGCTCGGGGGACTCGCTGTCGGGTCCCTACAGAAAGATTGCGGACGGCGGCCGGAAAGCTGTGGCCGCCGGGCCCGCCCGCGCGACATGATCGGTCGGACAGGCCACGACAGCAGGGAGACCTCCGTGCCTCATTCCATCGACGAAGCCTTCTTGGCACTGCCGCTGCGGTCCCTGGCCGATGCGGCGCTCGCCCGCGCCCGGGCGCTGGGCGCCGAGCACGCGGACTTCCGGTTCGAGCGGGTGCGCAGTGCCGCCTGGCGGCTGCGGGACGCGAAACCCGCGGGGTCCTCGGACACCACGGACCTGGGGTACGCGGTGCGGGTGGTGCACGGCGGGACCTGGGGGTTCGCCTCGGGGGTGGATCTGACGATGGACGCCGCCGCCAAGGTGGCGGGTCAGGCCGTGGCAATGGCGAAGCTCTCCGCGCAGGTGATCAGGGCCGCCGGTTCCGACGAGCGCGTCGAGCTCGCGGACGAGCCGGTGCACGCCGAGAAGACCTGGATCTCCTCGTACGACATCGACCCCTTCTCCGTACCGGACGAGGACAAGTCCGGGCTGCTCGCGGACTGGAGCGCGCGTCTGCTGGCGGCGAACGGCGTGAACCACGTCGACGCCTCGCTGCTGACCGTGCACGAGAACAAGTTCTATGCCGATACGGCGGGGACCGTGACCACGCAGCAGCGCGTGCGGCTGCATCCGCAGCTGACGGCCGTCGCGGTCGACGACTCCAGCGGCGAGTTCGACTCGATGCGGACCATCGCTCCGCCGGTCGGGCGCGGCTGGGAGTACCTGATGGGCACCGGCTGGGACTGGGAGACCGAGCTGGGGCGGATCCCGGAGCTGCTCGCCGAGAAGATGCGGGCGCCGAGCGTCGAGTCCGGCGTCTACGACCTGGTCGTCGACCCCTCCAACCTGTGGCTGACCATCCACGAGTCCATCGGACACGCCACCGAGCTGGACCGCGCGCTGGGCTACGAGGCCGCGTACGCCGGAACGTCCTTCGCCACCTTCGACCAGCTGGGCAAGCTCCGCTACGGCTCCGAGCTGATGAACGTCACCGGTGACCGCACCGCAGAGCACGGCCTGTCCACGATCGGGTACGACGACGAGGGCGTCGAGAGCCAGTCCTGGGACCTGGTGAAGGACGGCACGCTGGTCGGCTATCAGCTGGACCGGCGGATCGCGAAGCTGACCGGGTTCGAGCGGTCCAACGGCTGCGCGTACGCCGACTCCCCCGGGCACGTGCCCGTGCAGCGCATGGCCAATGTGTCGCTCCAGCCCGATCCCGCGGGACTCGCGACCGAGGACCTGATCGGAAGCGTGGACCGCGGTATCTACGTGGTCGGTGACCGCTCCTGGTCGATCGACATGCAGCGCTACAACTTCCAGTTCACCGGCCAGCGGTTCTTCAAGATCGAGAACGGTCGGATCACGGGGCAGCTGCGGGATGTCGCGTACCAGGCGACGACCACCGACTTCTGGGGTTCCATGGCCGCGGTGGGCGGCCCGCAGACGTATGTCCTGGGCGGTGCCTTCAACTGCGGCAAGGCCCAGCCGGGTCAGGTCGCGGCGGTCTCGCACGGCTGCCCGTCGGCCCTCTTCAAGGGCGTCAACATTCTGAACACCACGCAGGAGGCCGGTCGATGAGCGCGCGTACGAACAAGCCGCACGAGGTCGTCGAGCGCGCCCTCGAACTGTCCCGGGCCGACGGCTGCGTGGTGATCGCCGACGAGCAGTCGACCGCCAACCTGCGCTGGGCGGGCAACGCGCTGACCACGAACGGGGTCACGCGCGGGCGCACGCTCACCGTCATCGCGACCGTCGACGGCCGCGAGGGCACGGCGTCCGGAGTCGTCTCCCGCGCGGCCGTCACCGCGGACGAGCTGGAGCCGCTGGTACGGGCCGCCGAGGCCGCCGCGCGCGGGGCGGGGCCCGCCGAGGACGCCCAGCCGCTGGTCACGGGCGTACCGGAGTCCCCCGACTTCACGGACGCGCCCGTCGAGACGTCGTCCGCGGTCTTCGCGGACTTCGCGCCGGCGCTCGGCGAATCGTTCGCACGCGCGCGTGCGGGCGGCCGCGAGCTGTACGGCTTCGCCAACCACGAACTCGTGTCGAGCTATCTGGGTACGTCGACAGGGCTGCGGCTGCGGCACGACCAGCCCAACGGCACGCTGGAGCTCAACGCCAAGTCCCCGGACCGCACGCGTTCGGCGTGGGCGGGGCGCTCCACCAGGGACTTCAAGGATGTCGACCCGGCGTCCATGGACGCGGAGCTGGCCGTCCGGCTCGGTTGGGCCCAGCGGCGCATCGAGCTGCCCGCGGGGCGCTACGAGACGCTGCTGCCGCCGACCGCCGTCGCGGACCTGCTGATCTATCAGCTGTGGTCGGCGGCGGCCCGGGACGCGGCCGAGGGGCGGACGGTGTTCAGCAAGCCCGGCGGCGGTACGCGCCTCGGCGAGAAGCTCACCGAGCTGCCGCTGACGCTGCGCAGCGACCCGAACGAGCCGGGGCTGGAGTCCGCGCCCTTCGTGCTGGCCCACTCCTCCGGGGACACCGCGTCGGTCTTCGACAACGGGCTGCCCCTCAAGGCGACCGACTGGGTCCGCGAGGGCGAGCTCGCGCATCTGTCGACGACCCGGCACAGCGCGGGCCTGACCGGTCTGCCGGTCGCCCCGTCGATCGACAACCTCATCCTCGACGGCGGCGAGGACCGTTCCCTGGAGGAGATGGTCGCGAGCACCGAGCGCGGGCTGCTCCTGACCTGCCTCTGGTACATCCGCGAGGTCGACCCGGCGACGCTGCTGCTGACCGGTCTGACCAGGGATGGCGTGTACCTCGTGGAGAACGGCCAGGTCACGGGCGAGGTGAACAACTTCCGGTTCAACGAGTCACCGGTGAACCTGCTGGGGCGGGCGGTCGAGGCCGGGCGCACGGAAAAGACGCTGCCGCGCGAGTGGAGCGACTGGTTCACCAGGGCTGCGATGCCCGCCCTGCGCATCCCGGACTTCAATATGAGCTCTGTCAGTCAGGGCGTATAACCTCGTACGAGATTCACCGGACCTTTGAAGGAGATACGAGAACCGTGACGGACATCGTCGACGAGCTGAAGTGGCGTGGGCTGATCGCCCTGTCCACTGACGAGGACGCATTGCGCAAGGCGTTCGCGGACGGTCCCGTCACGTTCTATTGCGGCTTCGACCCGACCGCGCCCAGTCTGCATCTCGGCAACCTCGTGCAGATCCTCACGATGCGCCGGATCCAGCAGGCGGGCAACCGCCCGCTGGGCCTGGTCGGGGGTGCCACGGGCCTGATCGGCGACCCGAAGCCGAACTCGGAGCGCACGCTCAACGCCCCTGAGGTCGTGGCCCAGTGGGTCGAGCGGCTGCGCGCGCAGATCGCACCGCTGCTGGACTTCGAGGGTCCGAACGCCGCGATCATGGTCAACAACCTGGACTGGACCCAGGGCCTGTCGGCCATCGAGTTCCTGCGTGACGTGGGCAAGCACTTCCGGGTCAACAAGATGATCGCGAAGGAGGCCGTCTCCCGGCGCCTCAACTCCGACGCGGGCATCAGCTACACGGAGTTCAGCTACCAGATCCTGCAGGGCATGGACTTCCTGGAGCTGTACAGAAGGCACGGCTGCACGCTGCAGACCGGCGGCAGCGACCAGTGGGGCAACCTCACCTCGGGCACCGACCTGATCCACCGGGTCGAGCCGGAGGCCGCGGTGCACGCGCTGGGCACGCCGCTGATCACCAAGGCGGACGGCACGAAGTTCGGCAAGACGGAGTCGGGCACGATCTGGCTCGACCCCGAGATGACCACGCCGTACGCCTTCTACCAGTTCTGGCTGAACGCGGACGACCGTGACGTCAGCAAGTTCCTGCGCATCTTCAGCTTCCGGTCGCACGAGGAGATCGAGGAGCTGGAGAAGCAGACCGAGGAGCGTCCGCAGGCCCGCGCCGCGCAGCGCGCGCTGGCCGAGGAGCTGACGACGCTGGTGCACGGCGCCGGTCAGACGGCCGCCGTGATCGCCGCGTCCAAGGCCCTCTTCGGGCAGGGTGAGCTCGGTGAGCTGGACGACGCGACGCTGACCTCCGCCCTCTCCGAAGTGCCGCACATCAAGGTCGCGGAGCTGGGCCAGGTGGTCGACCTGTTCGCCGAGGTCGGTCTGGTGGCGAGCAAGTCGGCCGCGCGGCGCACGGTCAAGGAGGGCGGTGCCTACGTGAACAACGTGAAGGTCACCGCCGAGGACGCGGTCCCCGCGCCGGAGGATCTGCTGCACGGGCGCTGGCTGGTACTGCGCCGGGGCAAGAAGAACCTGGCCGCGGTGGAGGTCACGGGCGCCTGAGGGGTGTGTTGAAAGTCCTGTGCGGTGCCCGCGGTGTTCGGTGCGTGCCCTCGGTGTGCCGGACGAAAGCCCTCGTACTGGACGTACTTGGGGCTTCGGCCGGTGCGGCGAGGGTGCGTGCCGGGCGCCGTGGGTGCTGTGCGGGACTTTCACAACACCCCCCCAGTGCGTACGACGAAGGGGGCGGTCTCCCGTGCGGGAGGTCGCCCCCTTCGTCGTACGTACGCTCAGGCCCGCCGCTTGTTGCCGCGCACCGCCATGTAGGCCATGTCGCCCAGGAAGACAATGACGACCGCTGCCGCGAGCTGAAGCGCGTGCCGGCCCCAGTCGATGCCGCTGGTCTCGTCGATGCCGATCCCGCGCGCAATGGCGTTTCCGACGATGGCGCCGAGAATGCCGAAGATGGTCGTCAGCCAGAGCGGGCTGTGCTGCTTGCCCGGAATGATCGCCTTGGCGATCAGACCCAGCACAAACCCGACGATGATCGCCCACAACCAGCCCATGGCTGCCTCCTAGTACGGCTCTACGTGAGCATTACGCCCAGTCTCGACCTGCCCGTCATACGGCGCATGTCGGGCAGGGCCGTACGCGGTACGGCGCATTTCGTTCAGCCGTGCGGCGCCTGCCCCGGTCTCGAAGCCGACGCAGTCGCGGCGTAACGTGGAGGGTGTTCGGGCCTGGGTCCCTGACCGGGTACGGGGCAGGTACGGGCCGGGGAGAGTCCGACACAGGCAGGTGGTGGAATGTGATGCGGAAGCAGAGCAACAGCCAGGTCTTCCGGATCACCGGAGCCAGGCAGGGGCTCGAGGACGATGTACGGGGCAGGCAGCGCCGGTACGTCATCTCCATGTCCGTCCGCACAGTCTCCGTGATCCTCGCCGCCACGCTGTGGAACGTCGAGCGGCACGTCGCGATTGTCGCGCTGGTACTCGGCGCGCTGCTCCCCTACATCTCGGTGGTGATCGCCAACGCGGGGCGGGAGAACGTGCCGTCGCTGCCGTCGACGTTCGTCAACGCTCCCCTGCGGCCGATGATCGCACCGCCCCGGCAGGACGACTTCACCGTGCCTCGCGGCGGCTTCGCGGAACCCGTCCCGGAGGACGTCGCGGCCGACCCCGGGGCGGGCCTGCGGGGCGAACCACAGGAGCGGACCTGACCAAGGGGGATCCGCCGGAAACGGAATCCAATCGCTCACCAAGCTCAAGAAAAGCTCAGATCAATCATGAAGTTCAGGTGCCGGGCACCGGGTCCCCCGTGACATACTTCGTACGCGCTCCGCATCCCCCGTCGGAGCGACAGACCGACGCCGGGCAGCTCCCCCCGTGGCTGCTCGGCGTCGCCTTTTCGGAGCCGTTTAGGGTTGCGGTGTGAACCTCCCCTTCCCTGACTCCTCCCCCGCCGATCCGCAGTGCTCCGCCAAGGGCTGTCGCGCCGACGCGGAGTGGGTGCTCGCCTGGAACAACCCGAAGCTGCACACGCCGGAGCGCCGCAAGACCTGGCTCGCGTGCGAGGAACACCGGGAGCATCTGTCCAAGTTCCTCGGCGTGCGGGGGTTCCTGAAGGACGTGGTGCTGCTCACGGAATGGGAGTCCGGCGAGGCCGACGGCTGAGGCCTGTCCGGCGGATCATGCCGCAGGCGAAGCCCCTAGGGGGTGTTTTGAAAGTCCCGCACAGCACCCAAGGCGCCCGGCACGCACCCTCGCCGCACCGGCCGAAGCCCCAAGTACGTCCAGTACGAGGGCCATCGTCCGGCACGCCGAAGGCACGCACCGAACACCGCGGGCGACGCACAGGACTTTCAAAAACCCCCTAGCCGCCGATCGCCGACATCGGTCGGTCGGGCTGAACGAACGAGGGATCGTCGAGGCCCGCGCCTGCCTTCTTGCCCCACATGGCGAGCTTCCATATGCGGGCGATGTCCTCGTCGGGGGCGTCGGAGCGCAGAGCGGCTCGCAGGTCCGTCTCCTCGGTGGCGAAGAGGCAGGTGCGGACCTGGCCGTCGGCCGTCAGTCGCGTACGGTCGCAGGCCGAGCAGAAGGGGCGGGTGACCGAGGCGATCACGCCCACCCGGTGCGGACCGCCGTCGACGAGCCAGCGTTCGGCGGGGGCGGAGCCGCGCTCGCCGGCGCCCTCCTCGGTGAGCTCGAAGCGCGTACGCAGTGAGGTGAGGATGTCGCCCGCGGTGACCATGCCCTCGCGCTTCCAGCCGTGCTGGGCGTCCAGGGGCATCTGCTCGATGAAGCGCAGTTCGTAGTCGTGCGCCACGGCCCAGGCGAGCAGGTCGGGGGCCTCTTCCTCGTTGAGTCCGGGCATCAGGACCGAGTTGACCTTGACGGGGGTCAGGCCTGCGTCGCGGGCGGCTTCGAGGCCTTCGAGCACGTCCTTGTGGCGGTCGCGGCGGGTGAGGGTCTTGAAGACGTCCGGGCGCAGCGTGTCCAGCGAGACGTTCACCCGGTCCAGGCCCGCTGCCTTCAGGGCGGTCGCGGTGCGCTTGAGGCCGATGCCGTTGGTCGTCAGGGACATCTGGGGGCGCGGGGCGAGGGCCGCGACGCGCTCGACGATGCCGACGAGGCCGGGCCGCAGCAGGGGCTCGCCGCCGGTGAAGCGGACCTCGGTGATGCCGAGGCTCGTCACGGCGATGTCTATGAGGCGGACGATCTCGTCGTCCGTGAGCAGATCGGGCTTGGCCAGCCACTGCAGGCCCTCTTCGGGCATGCAGTACGTGCACCGGAGATTGCACCGGTCGGTCAGCGAGACCCGCAGGTCGGTGGCCACTCGGCCGTACGTGTCGATGAGCACGTGGGCCCCCTCCCTCGTTCAGGATCACAGGTGCTGACAAGACCGAGCCTACGTGACGCGACTGACAACAACACCGGCCCGATCCCACGAGAGACGGCGCGGCCCCGTCGTAGAGACCTACCAGCAGGGGTCTGCCGGAGGCCTACGGCGGGGCCGCGCGGTGCCGGGCTCAGTGCGCGCCGGTACCCGTGAGGGAGCGGACCTCGAGCTCGGCGTACTTGCCGGTGTCGGGCTCCTCCTTGGACAGGAGCGTGCCGAGCCAGCCCAGCAGGAAGCCGACCGGGATGGAGATGATGCCGGGGTTCTCCAGCGGGAACCAGTGGAAGTCGGCGTCCGGGAACATCGAGGTCGGCTTGCCCGAGACCACCGGCGAGAACAGCACCAGGCCGACGGCGGTGACCAGGCCGCCGTAGATCGACCACAGGGCGCCGTTGGTGGTGAAGCGCTTCCAGAAGAGGCTGTAGAGGATCGTCGGCAGGTTGGCGGAGGCGGCGACCGCGAAGGCGAGCGCGACGAGGCCGGCGACGTTCAGGTCGCGGGCGAGGGCGCCGAGCAGGATGGACACGGCGCCGATGCCCACCGTCGCGTAGCGGGCTGCGGTCATCTCCTGCTTCTCGGTGGCCTTCCCCTTCTTGATGACGTTGGCGTAGATGTCGTGCGCGAACGACGAGGACGAGGCCAGCGTCAGGCCGGCGACGACCGCGAGGATCGTGGCGAAGGCGACGGCGGAGATGGAGGCGAGCAGGATGGCGCCCCAGTTGGAGTCGACGCCTCCCAGGTGCAGTGCCAGCAGTGGCGCTGCCGTGTTGCCCGCCTTGTTGGAGGCGATGATCTCGTCGGGTTTGATGAGCGCGGCGGCGCCGAAGCCGAGCGCGAGCGTCATCAGGTAGAAGCCGCCGATGAGGCCGATCGCCCAGTTCACGGACTTCCGCGCGACCTTGGCCGTGGGCACCGTGTAGAAGCGGATCAGGATGTGCGGCAGGCCGGCGGTGCCCAGGACCAGGGCGACGCCGAGGGAGATGAAGTCCAGCTTGGTGGTCGAGGTGGCGCCGTACTTGAGGCCGGGCTCCAGGAAGGGGCTGCCCTTGCCGCTGTTCTCGGCCGCCTTGCCGAGCAGGTCGGAGATGTTGAAGTTGAACTTCAGCATGACCAGGAAGGTGAGCAGCAGGGCCCCGATGATCAGCAGGACGGCCTTGACCATCTGCACCCAGGTGGTGCCCTTCATGCCGCCGATGGTGACGTAGACGATCATCAGAACGCCGACCAGGGCGACGATGCCGATCTTGCCCGCGTCGCTGGTGATGCCGAGGAGCAGCGAGACGAGGACGCCGGCGCCTGCCATCTGGGCCAGCAGGTAGAAGATCGAGACGACGATCGTGGAGGTGCCGGCGGCCGTGCGCACCGGGCGCTGGCGCATGCGGTACGCGAGGACGTCGCCCATGGTGTAGCGGCCGGAGTTGCGCAGCGGTTCGGCGACCAGGAGGAGGGCCACCAGCCAGGCGACGAGGAAGCCGATGGAGTAGAGGAAGCCGTCGTAGCCGAAGAGGGCGATCGCGCCGGCGATGCCGAGGAACGACGCGGCGGACATGTAGTCGCCGGAGACGGCGAGACCGTTCTGGAAGCCGGTGAACTGGCGGCCGCCCGCGTAGAAGTCGGCGGCGTCCTTGGTCTGGCGGCCCGCCCAGACGGTGATGACGAGGGTCGCGACGACGAACACCGCGAAAAGGCTGATGATCAGCGGCCGGTGCTCGCTCGCCTCACCGGCGGCCAGCTGGACCTGGGTGATCGCGGGGCTCATGCGCCGCCCTCCATCCGGGACTTGATCGCATCGGCCTTGGGGTCGAGCTTGGCGGCGGCGTGCCGCGAGTACCACCAGGCGATGAGGAACGTGGTGAGGAACTGGGCCAGACCCAGCACCAGGGCGACGTTGATGTTGCCGACGACCTTGGTGCCCATGAAGTCGCCCGCGTAGTTGGAGAGCAGGACGTACAGCAGGTACCAGGCGATGAAGGCGATGGTCAGCGGGAAGGCGAAGGAGCGGTGGGAGCGGCGCAGTTCACCGAACTCCGCGCTCTCCTGCACCGCGACGAACTCCTCGGTGGAGGGCAGTCGGGTGGGGGCTTTCGAGGGAGGTGGTGCGTCGGTGGCCACGGAGTCTCCTCGCGTTGCGGGGGCTGTTGCGACGGTGGACGCCCGCGAGTCGGGGCTCGCGGACGTCGGGTGCGAGTGGGGGCTCGCGGACGGCTGGTTGGGCATGGACATGACTGATCTGACCTCACAGTGACGTGGATCACGTGAGCCGGGGGCGATGTTAGGACCCACGGACGTGATCCGACAGGGGGCACGATCGTGCTCGCGCTCCCTGCTCAAGGTCACGGCGCCACGCGAGGAGCGGTTCAACCGGTCGCACTTCTTTCGGAAGTCGTCGGCGGTAGCCATTGCTGGCCAGGTCGGGCGGGAGATAGCTTCGGCCTGCACCCCGTCATGTACCTGCCCGAGCACCACCTGTGTTCGGGCCGTTCCGTTTCCGGATGATGTGGAGACCCCATGGCTCATCTGCGCCCAAGACACCGCCTCGCCCTCGCCGTTCCGGTGGTTCTGTCCCTGACCGCCTCGCTCGGCTTCCTGCCCGGCGCCGCGTCGGCCGCCCCGCTCACCACGGCCGAGTCGACGACCGCGGACAGCCCGAACCTGGCGTATGTCGTCAACACCAGGACCGACCACCACACGATCGAGTCGGTGAAGAAGGCATTGGCGGACGCCGGCGGGACCGTCGTGGTCGCGTACGAAAAGATCGGCGTGATCGTCGCCCACTCGGCCAACCCCGACTTCGGCAAGCGACTTCGCGCGGTACGCGGAGTGCAGTCGGCCGGCGCGACGCGGACGGCGCCCCTGACGGCGGCCGGTACGACGGACGAGGGCGCGGTGCAGAAGCTGTCCGCCTCCGAGGCCGCCAAGGTGACCCGGGCCGCCACCGCGGGCGAGGAGCCGCTCGAGGCCGACCAGTGGGACCTGCGCGCGATCGGCGCCGACAAGGCCGCGGAGATCAACCCGGGCAGCAGCAAGGTGACGGTCGCCGTCATCGACACCGGCGTGGACGACACCCATCCGGACCTCGCCGCGAACTTCTCCGCCTCGCAGTCCGCGAACTGCGTCGGAGGAAAGGCGGACACCTCGCCGGGCGCCTGGCGTCCCGCGAACGCCGACCACTACCACGGCACACACGTCGCCGGTGAGATAGCCGCCGCCCGCAACGGCATAGGCGTGGCCGGCGTCGCCCCCGGCGTGAAGGTCGCCGGCATCAAGGTGGCCGACCCGGTCAGCGAGCTGTTCTACCCCGAGAGCGTCGTCTGCGCCTTCGTGTTCGCCGCCGACCACGGCGTGGAGATCACCAACAACAGCTACTACGTGGACCCGTGGCTGTACAACTGCATGGACGACCCCGACCAGCGGGCCATCGTCGACGCGGTCAACCGGGCCCAGTTGTACGCCCAGCACAAGGGCACCCTCAACCTGGCCTCGGCGGGCAACTCCGCCGACGACCTCGACGCGGACGCACTGGTCGACGCCTCCAGCCCCGACGACTCGACCGCCGTCGAGCGAACGGTCGACCCGCACAAGTGCTTCGACGTGCCCACCCAGCTGCCGGGTGTCGTCACGGTCAGCGCGACAGGCGTACAGAACCTCAAGTCGTACTACTCCTCGTACGGCAAGGGCGTCATCGACATCGCGGCGCCGGGCGGTGACCGGCTCTACCAGATCCCGGACACCCCCTCGAAGAACGGCCGTATCCTCTCGACCCTGCCGAACAACCAGTACGGCTTCCTGCAGGGCACCTCGATGGCCTCGCCGCACGCCGCGGGCGTGGCCGCGCTCCTGAAGTCCACGCACCCGCGGGCCACCCCGGCCCAGCTGCAGGCGCTGCTCAAGGCGCAGGCGGACAACCCGGGTTGCCCGGCCTCCTACGACCAGGACGGCGACGGCACGCAGGACGCGATCTGCAAGGGCGGCACCCGGGTGAACGGCTTCTACGGCTTCGGCATCGTCAACGCGCTCAAGGCGGTCAAGTAGGCCGTCGGACAAGCCGTCCAGCATCCCGACACAGCTCGTCACGTCAGCGAACTGGAGATTTCATGACAGCGCCTCACCCGCGCTCCCGCCGCGCGATAGCCGTCCCCCTCGGGATGGCTCTGGCGACGGCACTCGCCTTCCTGCCGAACGTCAGCGCGTCGGCGGCCCCCGCGGCCGCTCCGCAGGCACCGGCGGCGGACGCACCCTCGCTCAGCTATGTCGTCAACGTCCGCCCCGGGCACGGCACTTCCTCCCACGTGAAGAAGGCGATCGCCGAGGCCGGCGGCACGATCGTGACGTCCTACGACCGGATCGGCGTGATCGTCGTCCACTCGTCGAACGCCGACTTCGCGAAGACCGTCCGCACCGTGCGCGGTGTGGAGTCGGCCGGTGCCACGCGCAACGCGCCGCTGCCCGCGCAGTCGACCACGGACGTGGGCACGCCGAAGGTGCTGACCGCCGACCAGGTGGCGAGCGCCGAAGCCGTCGACGGGCAGGACCCGTTGGAGCCTCTGCAGTGGGACCTGCCCGCCATCAAGGCGGACAAGGCACACGAGGTGACGCTCGGCAGCAGGAAGGTGACGGTCGCCGTCATCGACACCGGTGTCGACGACACGCACCCCGACATCGCGCCGAACTTCGACCGCGACGCGTCGGCCAACTGCGTGTCGGGCAAGCCGGACACGACCGACGGGGCCTGGCGGCCCAGCGCCTCGGAGAGCCCGCACGGCACGCATGTCGCCGGTGAGATAGCGGGCGCGAAGAACGGCGTCGGCATCACGGGGGTCGCGCCCGGCGTGAAGGTCGCAGGCATCAAGGTGGCCAACCCGGACGGCTACTTCTACACCGAGGCCGTGGTCTGCGGCTTCGTGTGGGCGGCCGAGCACCACGTCGACGTGACCAACAACAGCTATTACACCGACCCCTGGTACTTCAACTGCAAGGACGACCCGGACCAGAAGGCCCTGGTCGACGCGATCACCCGCGCCTCGCAGTACGCGGAGAGGAAGGGCACGGTCAACGTCGCCGCGGCGGGCAACGAGAGCTACGACCTGGCCGCCGACTCGATCACCGACCCCGTCTCCCCCAACGACGGGACGCCGAGCGACCGGGTGATCGACCCCTCCAAGTGCTATGACATCCCGACCCAGTTGCCGGGTGTCGTCACGGTGGCGGCGACCGGCGCGAAGGGCATCAAGTCGTCCTTCTCCAACCACGGCCTGGGCGTCATCGACATCGCCGCGCCGGGCGGTGACTCGACGCGCTTCCAGACCCCGGCCCCACCGGCCACCAGCGGCCTGATCCTGGGCCCGCTGCCCGGCGGCAAGTGGGGTTACATGGCCGGTACGTCGATGGCCTCCCCGCACGTCGCGGGCGTCGCCGCGCTCATCAAGTCGACCCACCCGCACGCTCCCGCCGCCCTGGTGAAGGCGCTGCTGTACGCGGAAGCCGACGCGACGCCGTGCACCGACCCGTACGACATCGACGGTGACGGCAAGGTCGACGCGGTGTGCGAGGGCACGAAGAACCGCAACGGCTTCTACGGCTGGGGCACCGCGGACGCGCTGGACGCGGTGACGAAGTAGCGAGAGGTAACGACAGGCACGCGTGTGTGAAGGGGTCGGGGACGGTTTCCCCGGCCCCTTTGCGCGTAAGGAAAGATCTACTGCCATGGATGTCTACGAAGATCCCGCCACCTGGGCGCCCGAACGAGTCCGGCCCAAGGGGCAGTTGGTGGTCCGTTTTGTCCTCACGGTCCTTTACACTCCCGTGCAGATCGTGATGTGGATCGCGGCTCTGGCCGTCTTTCTGGCCGTAGGCCTCGTCACGGAGATCATCACCATATTCAGCACCTCGTACGAGCAGGGCCTCTTCAAGGCCATGGACCGCGTGCTGGACCCCCTGTCGAAATGGCCCTCCTGGTGCGTCAGCTGGCCGGAGCTGCGACACGAGGGCGACACCGGGTACTACAGGGCCCGCGTCGAGAAGGCGGTCGGCCGCTGGACCGCGAAGGCTTCCGCTCCGCGCGACTCCAAGAAGACGAGGCCGCCGGTCGAGTGCGCGATACCGCTGCGCGACTACCGGGGCGTGGGCGGAGGTTACGTCGCCCAGGTCGCCCTCGGCCAGGGATGGGAGCTGCGCCCGACGGACGTACGCAAGGAGGTACGGCTGTGGTGGACGGCCGCCTCTCATATTGATTGAGTCAACACTGCATAGTGCTGTCATGACTGACATCAAGTTCGTGTGGTCCGTGCTGGGCGGGGACCCCGCACTGCCGTCCCGGGTCTCGACGGTCGTGCGGGAGGGGGCGCTCGACGCCCGGCTGCCCGTACGGGAACTGGCCCGGGCCTGCGTGGGCACGTGCACGCTGGCCGCGGCCGAGCTCGCGGCGCGGCGGGCCGGGCGTTCGCAGGTGCCCGAGGTACGGGTCGACGACGGGGCCCTTGCCACGGCGTTCGTCAGCGAGCGGCATCTGCAGATCGACGGGCGGGCGCCGGTGACCTTCGCGCCCCTGTCGCGCTTCTGGCGCACCGCGGACGGCTGGGTGCGCACGCACGCGAACTATCCGCACCATCGCGCCCGGCTCCTCGACGCGTTGGGACTGTCCGCCGGTGCCTCGGTGGAGACGGTCGCCGCCGCGCTCGCGGAACGGCCCGCGAAGGACGTGGAGGACGCCGTGTACGCCACCGGGGGCCTCGCGGTGGCGCTGCGTACGGCCAAGGAGTGGGCGGCGCACGAGCAGGCGGTCGCGGTGGCCGACCGGCCGCTGATCGAGCACGAGCGGCTGGGCACCGCCCACGCGCGCGTGCTCGCGCCGATCGGCGGCGATCGGCTGCTGCCCGCCGCCGGAGTGCGCGTCCTCGACCTGACCCGGGTCATCGCGGGCCCGGTCGCCACCCGCACCCTCGCCCTGCTGGGCGCGGACGTCCTGCGGGTGGACGCGCCCCGGCTGCCCGAACTCCCCGACCAGCACGCGGACACGGGCTTCGGAAAGCGCTCGGCGGCCCTCGACCTGGCGGCCGACCGGCGCACCTTCGAGGAACTGCTCGCCACCGCCGACGTGGTGGTCACCGGCTACCGGCCGGGCGCACTGGACCGGTTCGGGCTCTCGCCCGAGGCGCTGGCCGAGCGCCGTCCCGGCCTGGTCGTGGCGCAGCTGTCGGCCTGGGGCGCGTACGGACCGTGGGCCGAGCGGCGGGGGTTCGACAGTCTGGTGCAGGTCGCCACCGGTATCGCGGCGATCGAGGGGACGCCGGAGCAGCCGGGCGCCCTGCCCGCCCAGGCGCTCGACCACGGCACGGGCTATCTGCTGGCGGCAGCCGTGCTGCGCGCGCTGACCGAGCAGTTGGAGCAGGGCGACAGTCGGGTCGTACGGCTGGCGCTTGCGCGGACCGCGCACTGGCTGCTGAACGGGGTGGAGCGGCAGGGCGTGGGCGATGCGGCCCACGCCGGACCGGATGCCTGGCTCGCCGAGAGGGACAGTGCGCTGGGGCGGCTTCGGTACGCCCTTCCGCCGGTTTCGTTCGAGGGCGGGCCGGTCGACTGGGCGCGGCCGCCGGGGGCCTTGGGAGCGGATTCCGCGCGCTGGGGCTGAGTCACGGGACGGGCCGGAAACGTACGAATGGGCGGAATGCCGTTCCGCCAGTTGTTTCCCTGCACTTGCCCGGATCTGTGACGCCTGGTGAAGATCCTGGGGTGACCTTGATGAGACCCACCGCCGAGGCGGCCGACGCGGACGACGCGGGGCGGCACACCGGTGCCGTCCGGGCCGTCGCCGTCCTCGCCCTGGTGGGGCTCGCCGCGCTGATCCCGCTGCTCGGTCCGCGCGCCGCGCTGCACGGGACGGGTGAGGCGGCGGCTCCGGGCGTCGGCGGGATCGCCCTGCT
The DNA here is from genome assembly GCF_040606085.1 of Streptomyces sp. NPDC005485. Classification (NCBI taxonomy): domain Bacteria; kingdom Bacillati; phylum Actinomycetota; class Actinomycetes; order Kitasatosporales; family Streptomycetaceae; genus Streptomyces; species Streptomyces sp. NPDC005485. Next base: position 22,384 of record NZ_JBEXDZ010000073.1, read on the forward strand.
GCGATTGGTCCTGTTCGCCGCGCTGTGCGTTCCCGCGGGCGAGCTGCTCGTGACCCGGCTGGCCCGCCGGGTGCCGGACGCGCCCCGGGAGCAGGCGCCGCGCAGTTGGGCGGTCTACGCGGCCGCCGCCGGTTTCGTGGCCGCGCTGGGGCTCGCCTCGGTCGTGGCCACCGGCAACCTGCTGCCGCACCAGCTCTCCGACATCGACGTCGGCGGACTCTACCGGACCCGGGACGGGAAGCTGGCGCTGCTGGAAGTCAACGCGTTCATGGCGGCCGGCCTGTGCGCGGCCTCGCGACGGCCCGGCACCCAGGTGTGGCCGCTGGCCGCGGTGGCCGCCGCGGAGGCGCTGCGCGCGCACCCGCCGACGGAGCACGGTCCGCTCGTCGGCTCCGGCCTGACGCTCGTTCACGTCACCTGCGCGGCGCTGTGGGCGGGTGGACTGCTGTACGTGCTGCGCATGCTGCGGAAGTGGCGCGGAGGGCGGGCGGGTGCCGCGTTGTTGGGGCTCTACGCGCGCGTGGCGGTCGTTCTCCTCGCGGCGATCACGGCGACGGGTCTGTGGAGCGCGCTGCGCCGGATGCCGCCGAGCACGGTCGTGGATCAGCTGACGACGACGGCGTACGGGCGCACCCTGCTCGCCAAGGTGCTCCTCGTGGCCGCCGTCGCCGTTCTCGCGCTGTGGGCCCGCGTCCGTCTGCGCCGCGCGCCCGACCCGCTCAGCGCCTGCTCCCCCGCCCGTGCGGAGGTGGTGGCGCTGGGCCTGGTCGTCGCGGTCTCGGCGCTGCTGACGGCGCTTCCGCTGCCGATCCGCTGGTCGTGATCAGCTGCCCGCGACCAGGACCTTGAGCGCGGTGCGCTCGTCCATCGCCTTGTAGCCCTCGGGGACCTCTTCGAGGCCTACGGTCCGGTCGAAGACGGGCGACGGGTCGATGGTGCCGTCGAGGACGTCCGGGAGCAGCTCCGGGATGTACGCGCGCACCGGCGCGACGCCGCCGCGCAGGGCGATGTTCCGGTCGAAGAGCACGCCCAGGTCCAGGCCGGTGCCGCTGCCGTGCGGCACGCCGACGAAGCCGATGGCGCCGCCGTCGCGGGTGATGTTCACGGCCGTCCGCATGGACTGCTCGGTGCCGACCGCCTCGACGACGCCGTGCGCGCCCTGTCCTCGGGTCAGTTCGCGGACTGCCTCGACGGCCGCGTCGCCCCGCTCGGCGACGACGTCCGTGGCGCCGAAGCGGCGCGCGATGTCGGTACGCACCTCGTGGCGGCCGAGTGCGATGATCCGCTCGGCGCCGAGCCGCTTGGCGGCCAGGACGGCGCACAGGCCGACGGCGCCGTCCCCGACGACGGCGACGGTCGCGCCGGGCCGGGCGCCCGCTCCCAGGGCGGCGTGGTGCCCGGTGCCCATGACGTCGGAGAGGGTGAGCAGGGCCGCCAGCATGTGGTCGTCGGAGGCCGCGTCCTTGGGCAGCCGGACGAGCGTGCCGTCGGCGTAGGGGACGCGCACGGCCTCGCCCTGCCCGCCGTCGGATCCGACGGAGCCCCAGAAGCCGCCGTGCTCGCAGGACGTGGTCAGACCCTCGCGGCAGTAGTCGCACACGCCGTCCGACCACATGAACGGCGCCACGACCAGGTCGCCGCGCCGGACGGCCGACACCTCGGAGCCGGTCTCCTCGACGATGCCGAGGAACTCGTGCCCGATCCGCTGGCCCGGCTTCCGTGCGGCCTCGCCGCGGTACGCCCACAGGTCGCTGCCGCAGATGCACGAGCGCAGCACCCGCACGACCGCGTCGCCGGGCTCCCGCACCTCGGGCTCGGGCACGTCCTCCACGCGCATGTCGAACGGGGCGTGAATGGTGGTGGCGCGCATGGCGGGGTCCTTCTGGTGCGGTGCACGAGGGTCTTTCTCGTGCGGACGTCGGTGAGATGCGCTCAGGGGGTGGTTGAGCGCATCTCACCGTACGCCGCCGCCGGCGCGGGTCGCGCGCCGAGGGCGCCCAGCACCCCGCGGACCAGCAGGTACTGGGCGGCGGTGTACGTGAGCATGATCCAGAAGTCCGGCCTGGGGAGCTGTGGCCAGTCGGCGACGCCGGTGGCGATGAGCGTGTCCGAGACCATGAAGAGGGCTCCGCCGAGACCCCCTGGGCCGAGCCGCGTGGCCCCGTACGCCATCGCGGTCAGCAGCAGGCTGTAGCCCGCGACGGGGACGCGCAGTCCGGCGGGGAGGCCGGGCCACAGGAGGGCGACGGTGGCGACGACGGCCACGCCGTAAGCGCCGACGACGAACCAGGGGGCACGCGCGCGTGCCGTCCCGCGTGCCGTCCGCCGGAAGAGGACGAGGTAGCACACGTGGCCTGCCGCGAAGGAGGCCATCCCGGCGAGGAAGGCGGGGTCGGCGTCGGAGAGCAGAAGGGTGTCGCCGCCCCATCCGAACAGGAGAGCGGCGACAAGGAGTCGGGGTCCGCCGCCTGCGACGACGAAGAGCGCGAGCAGGGGCATGAGGAGCGGCTTGGCCACGAGGTGGCCGGGGGTGAATCCGGCGACCAGCGAGACCAGGTCCACGGCGGCGGCCACGCCGAAGGCGACGAGCAGCACGCGCGCGTGGCGTGGGTTCACGCGACGGGCTCCGTGACGGGCTGCTCCACGGCGGCCGCCAGCGCCGGCCGCCAGCCCGGACCGCCGAAGACCCGCCCCGCGCGCTCGCGCCAGCTCGCGGCCTTCCTCACGTCCCTGACGATGGCGGCGTACTCGTGGGTGGCCACCCTCAGCGGGTTGTACGTGGCGATGTTCTTGGTCAACCCGTACACCGGCCGCTCGGTCTCCGCGACGAACGACCCGAAGAGGCGGTCCCAGACGATGAGGATGCCGCCGAAGTTGCGGTCCAGGTAGCCGCCCTGGGAGGCGTGGTGGACGCGGTGGTGCGAGGGCGTGTTGAAGACGAACTCGAACGCCCGGGGCAGCTTGTGGATGCGCTCGGTGTGGATCCAGAACTGGTAGACGAGGTTCGTGGACGAGCAGAAGGCGAGCGCGGCCGGGTGCACCCCGAGGGCGATCAGCGGGACGTAGAAGGGCCAGACGGTCCAGGTGGTCCAGGGCTGGCGCAGGGCGGTGGTGAGGTTGAAGTTCCGGCTGGAGTGGTGCACCACGTGGCAGGCCCACAGGATGCGGATCACATGGTGCCCGCGGTGGGACCAGTAGTAGAAGAAGTCCTGGCCGAGGAGCATCAGCGGGACGGTCCACCACAGGACCGGGACGCGCAGCGGGGTCAGTTCGTGGACCGCCGTGTAGATCGCGACGATCGGGATCTTCCACAGGAAGTCGAAGACGAGGCTGCCGAGCCCCATGCCGACGCTGGTCGCGGCGTCCTTCGTCTCGTACCCCGCGTCCTCCTCGTCGGGATGGATCCGGACGCTCACGATCTCGATGACGGTGAGCAGCACGAAGGCGGGTATCGACCAGACCACGACGTCGGGGAGGTTGGGCATGGATGCACCGTAGAGCCGCCGGTCGGCCGCGGCTAGACGTTGTTACCCACAAGTATTACCGGCGGTACGCGCTTGCTTGTTGGTGATCTCCGCCAATCGGCCCCGCAATGCCCGGGCCGTACACGCACTCAGACCCCCGCCGCCCCCAGCAGCGCTCCGGCCGCATACGTCACCCCCATGGCCAGCGCCCCGCCCGCCACGTTGCGCAGCACCGCGCGCCGCACCTCGGCCGCGCCCAGCCGCGCGCTCACCCACCCGGTGACGACGAGGGCGGCGAGGACCGAGACCACGGTGACAAGCAGGCGCCAGCCGCTCGGCGGGAGCACGATCGCGAGCAGGGGCAGAAGCGCGCCGACGGTGAAGGCCAGGAAGCTCGCCCATGCCGCGTGCCACGGGTTGGTGAGGTCGTCGGGGTCGATGCCGAGCTCCACGCGCGCGTGGGCCCGCAGCGCGTCCCGTTCGGTGAGCTGCTGCGCCGCCTCCCGGGCCACCTCCCGCGACAGCCCCCGGTCCTCCAGCAGCCCGGTCAGCTCCAGGAGCTCCGCCTCCGGCTGCTCCCGCAGCTCCCGACGCTCCAGGGCCAGCGCGGCCATCTCCGAGTCCCGCTGCGTGGACACGGAGACGTACTCCCCCGCCGCCATCGACATGGAGCCCGCCAGCAGCCCCGCGAGGCCCGCCGTGAGCAGCGCGGAGCGGTCGTCGGTGGCTCCGGCCACGCCCACGACGAGTCCCGCCGTGGACACGATGCCGTCGTTGGCGCCGAGGACCGCGGCCCGCAGCCAGTTCAGCCGCGCACCGAGGGTGCCGGCGTGGGCCTCGCCGTGGGGCGGCCCACTCGGGGAACCGTTCATGGGTGCCTGATCGCTCACCCGGGGAGGGTCTCACCCCGGGCGGGTCGGGGCAGCGGACCACGCCGACATCTGCCGGTGCCCGGGCGCGACCCGGTCAGCAGCCGTCCACCGGAGTCACGGAACGGACCTGTCCGGCAGGAATCCTGTGCCACTTCTTCCCCCGGCCCGTTCTGAGCTCCACCGCCTGACGGTCGCTCAGCACCAGTTCCCCGCACCGGACACCCGCGACCGTGTCCACCAGGACGTAGGGCCCGGAACCCGTGGAGTCCGCGGGGTCCTCGGCCGGCACGACCCAGGTGACCGCGACGGCGGCGACGATCGCGCACAGCCCGACGACCGACCGGCGCCGCGCCGAGGTCAGCGCGTCCTGCGTCCGCTCGACCTCGTCGAGGACGGCGGCGAAGAGCCGGTCCCCACTCAGCCAGCTCTGCTGCCCCAGCTGTCCGTGGGCGGCACGCACCGCGCACAGGGCTCCCGACAGCAGGAGCAGGAAGGCAAGGACGAGCAGCGCCGCGGTGGTCCAGCGCCATACGTCCGGCATCCCGGTGACGCTCTCCGGGCCCTTGAGCACGAAGACCGCGCCGACGAGTCCGGTGAGCCCGGTCAGCCCGTTGCGCCAGCCCTCGGCCTGCCGCCGCACGGTGCCGAGCTGGTCGTACTGGAGCTGCTGCCCGAGCTGGGCGAACCGCTTCCTGGCGAGGTCGGTCACGTGGCCGTGCCCGGGGCGGGCGCGGGCACGGCCACGTCCCAGAAGGCGCCGCAGCCCGTGTCGGGGGACTCCGGCGGCTTGTCCGCGTGGGGGTAACCGCACTGGCAGTACACGGGGATGGTGCCGGTGAGGGGTTCGGGGCCGCTTCGGCGGCCCCAGCGCCTCTTGTGCTTGGACGGTCCCAGCACTCCGTACGCGACCCGGAAGACGACGGTCGCCCTGCAGGTCGGACACGGGCCCGTCACCGTGTACCAGCGGCCGTCGTCGGACCGTACGACGGTGAAGTCGTCGGTGGCCCGGACGGTCGCCTCGTGTTCGCGGAAGCCGGTCGGTTCGTGGTCGGGCATGGGGTCCTCACTCGGCGTCGGCCCGGTAGGGCGGCTCGGGGGCCGGCGTGGCGGCCGGTTCGGCGGGGAAGTCGCGGGGCACCTCGAGACCGAAGAGCGGCGCGTACAGCGTGAGTCTGTCGTGGACCCAGCCTGTCGTCCGCTCCAGCTCCCTGGCCGTGACGGCGATGCGCCGGGCCGTCACCGCTCCGCTCAGCGGCGGCGCGCCGCCCGTGTAGTGCTCGGTCAGCAGGATCAGGTCCTGCCAGGTCGGTACGGTGTCGAACTCCGGGCGGCCCACGAGGAGTTCCAGCCCGAAGGGGCGGTACAGCGCCAGCCGGTCCCACGCCCGGTCGATCCGCCAGCCGAACCTGGCGGCGACGCGGAGCAGTTCGAGGGGGCCTGCTGTGAGGCCGCCCACCAGGTCCTTTCCGAAGAGTGCCGTGTCGCACGCGGTGGGCCGATGTTCGCGCCAGCTGCCGGACCCGTCACGGTCCTCGGGTTCGGTCCATTGAGCGCCCAGAGGTGCGTAACGGCTCAGGATGGTCATGCTCTCGCCGAGGGTGCGGTCGTCGGCGAGGGCATGGGCCACCAGACGGGCGGGGCTGGGGGCTGCCCAATCGGACTGCGGGTACGAATCGATACAGCAGGCCGCCACGTCCGCCGCGGTCGGCCGCACCGTGTCGGGAGACGGCTCGGACGGCAGGACCAGCGCCGAGGTGTGCAGCCCGAAGAGGGGGCCGAGGGCGTTCAGTCTCGCCGCGACGGAACCGATCGTCATCCTGGCGGACGCCGCCATCACGAAGGCGTACCGCACGTCGATCCCTCCGTCGACGGCCGGACGGGCTGCCCCCATGACGCGGTGGTCGTAGCCGGTTCCCTGCAGGGAGTCGCCCCCCGGGAAGAGTGCCCAGTCGCCGGCCGGCAGGGCGAGCCAGCGCTCGACGAGTGCCGATGCGTCGGGCCGCACGAGACCGAGGCCGGCGAGCTTGCCGAGGCTCTTCGACACCTCCTCCGTGGGCGCCTGCACATTGCGCACGGCGAGGGCGGTGTCGAACAACGGAGCAGGGCAGGTCCTGGTATCCGTGTCATGGGTGGAGATCACTTCGCTCAGGGCGGCGCCGAGCAGATCGCTGTCGAGGCGGGTGAAGGTCCGGTCGGCCAGATCGCCGAGATCCGGGGTGCGCAGCTCTCGCTGCGCGAAGACATCGGCGTACCGCGTGACCACCTCTGCGAGGGTCACGCCCAATGCCCCGGAGGCACGGGCCAGTTGACGGAGCGACAGGTTGTCAGGACCGCCATAGGGCCTGACTCCGAAGATCCGGTGAAACTCCTCCCTTTCCTCCATCGGCCAGGTTTCGACCTCCGGGCTCCCCTCCGAAGGAGCCGGTGACCGAGCCTCGACGGACTGTCCGGGCAGCCTCTCCGGAGACAGCCCGAGCCAGTCGTACCGGCGCACGACCTCTTCGTACTCCGCCCACGACGGCGCGTTCTCGGCCTCCTCCTGGCTGCGCGAGGAGATCCGAGGATGCCAGGACAGCACGTGAAGATCGCGCGCGGTGGCGATCTCGTCGGCCGGAGGTTCGGCGACGGTCTGCGGGATGGCCAGCGCAAAGCCTCCGGCCGCGAAACGCCGGGCTCTCTTCAAGGCCTCGCCCAAGGGAAGTTCCGCGTCCGTGCTGAAGATCTTGAGCATGGAGACCACCGTCCCGCCCGTCTCGAAGCGGTTCGGGGAGAGGAGACCCTCCCGGTAGGCGCTCCCGTTGAGGATCCGGCAGTCGACGGAGTCCAGCGTCAGGCGGTGCGCCGCGTCGACGTCGGCCGGCGGAGCCAGTTCGAGTCCGGTGATGGCATACCGCCGCAGCCGCCGCACGGCACCCCCCAGGGTGAGCACGCCGTCCTGAGGGGGTGCCAACGCCGCCCTGCGCACCTCGTCGTGAACGCGGAAGCCCTCCGTGATCCGTCGGGACTCCCACGCCTGCGGCTGCGGATAGCCCTCGACCGACTCCGGCATCGGCAGACTCGACGCGTCCCCACCCAGGGGGATGCCCTCCGACCGCAGTACGGCGGCCCGCCAGGCCGTCACCGCGTCGGTCGTGTGGAAGCTGCGCCGCATGGAGTGGCCGGTCTCGTCCCGGAGCGCCACCACGCTCGCGTCCGACGGAAAGCAGCCGATCCGGCGGAAGTCGATCGTGTGGACTCTGTTCCAACCGATTCTGCACGTGACGCGCGCGTCGGCGGCGAGCAGCCGTTCCGTCAGCCGCTCCACACCGCGGGGGTGCATCGTGGCGAAGGCCCACAGCCACTCCAGGGTGAGCCACTCCGGTGCCGTGAAGTGCGCGCAGGCTTCCTGGATGCGGCCGTCCACCCAGGCCTCGTCGTAGGCGAGCATCCTGTTTCTGTCGGTGGTGATGTCGGGTGCGCGCGTCTCCCGGAGGTCCACCACACAGCCGAAGGGGTGTCCGCCCTTGTGGTGCCAGTCGAGCGCGTTCTCGTCTCTGGAGTACCACGTGCGCTCCCGATCGCGCAGCCAGTCCCGAGCACTGGCGTCGGACTCGACCATCGCGCCCGGATTCACCTGCACCCCGTCCGCCAGCAGGCACCCCTTCCCCTCCACCCACCACAGGTCCGGCCCGGCCGCCACGGGCCCGGTGTGGTCGCCGAAGTAGTAGAGGGCCTTCTCCTGCCAGGTCCGTCGGATCTCCCCGTCGCGCTCCACCCGCATCGCGAAGTCCGAGCGCCAGATGTGCTTGCCGAGTTCCTCGGCCGCGTCCACGTCGTCCGCCTGGAGGTAGAGGCGTACGCGGGTGCCGGACCCCGGCTGGGCGTCCTCGCTCTTCCTGATCCGGAACAGGCTTCCGCTGGAGGCGATGTCGACCCGCAGTCCGCCGCCGGCGTCCGCGCGCCCGTACTCGTCGGTGGCCCGGGTCCAGATGCTGATCTCGTCGGCCAGCATGAAGTAGCTGAAGACGCCCACGCCGAAACGGCTGTTGGGGTAGATCTTCAGGTCCGGGTCGGCCCGGCGCCAGCGAGCCTGTTCCGCGCGGTACTCGCGGGACTGCTCGAAGCGGCGGCCCGCCCGCGAGAAGGTGCCGCGCAGGGTCTCGTGCCCCATGCCGACGCCGTTGTCCTCGCACTCGACGTAGGGGCGGCCCGCGTCGTCCGTGCCCTGCCTGAAGACGATCTCGCCTTCCCAGCCGTACGGGATCTTCCTGGCCGCCTTCCCGTAGCGCAGCCGGGCCTGCCGGTAGCGGCAGGCGTCGAGCGCGTTCTGGTACAGCTCCCGCAGGGCAAGGGCGCGGTCGCCGTACAGGCGGGTGCCCATGAGGAGTTCACGCATCTCGTCCTCGGCGAGGCCGAACCGCATCAGAGGCACCCCGTAGGCGTCACCCTTGGTGCTGATGTCGTACTGCGGGCGCAGTCTGCCGCAGGTGACCCGGTCCGGCAGGTGGACGAGGAGCTCCGCGGGCTCGGCGGGGCCGACATGCCGGCGGATGTTCTGCACGGCGCCGTCGGTCCAGCCTGTCAGTGCCTCCAGGGCGGCGTGGACGGCGGGGTGCGGGCAGGGCAGGTCCAGGTCCAGCGACTTGCTCAGGCGGTCCCGGGCCCAGCGCAACTCCCGTACGCTCGCGACGGCTTGAGCGGGGAGCAGCCCGTCGGTGATACCGATGTTGTCGACCAGGACGCCGGGCAGCTGCCGCAGATCTCCGCCGAGCAGGCCCGCGACCCCGATCAGCCAGGACAGTTCACGAGGGCGCCACCGCTCCACCGCCCCGTCCGGGCGCACGAGTTCATCGAGGCGCCAGCGGGTGTCGGCGGTGTCCCGTTCTCCCTGGTACGGCTGGGCGGGGGCGATCGCGGTCTGCCGGCAGACGCGCACGAGTTCGTCGGTGAGCTCCCCGATCCGGGCGGGGGCCGCGGCGGCGCCGATGAGTGCCTTGGCGAGCGGGGCGAGCAGTTGGGGGGCGTAGGTGTCCCACAGCTCCTCCTTGGCGCTGACGTGCCGGTGCAGGAGCCAGGCGGCGACCGCCCCGGCGTCCTCGTCGCGGCCGCGGCCCGCCAGCTCACGGCCCTTGCGCCAGAGCAGGGCGTGCGCGGCGAAGGTGTGCTCCAGGTCCACTCGCTCGGGTTCGCGTGCTGCGTCGCCGACGGCCGGGTCGAGCCGGAACGGTGCCACGGCGGTCACGCTCTTGACCCCCATGGCGTACACCGCCTCCCGTACGAAGGGGGCCGCGGCGAGCACCGCGAACTCGCCCGCCCCGAGGAGCGGACCGCCCTGGGTGTGCGACGGCGCGATCAGCGGCCTCAGCCCGCGCGCCAGGACCCGCACGGGGTAGTCGTCGTCCGCCCAGGGGTCCGGCACCTCCGCGAGGGCGGTCGCCCGCCACCGCGCGCACTCCCCCGACAACCGCACCAGAGCCTGCTGGAGTTCCCCGCGACGTGCGTCGTCGCAGTCGACCGCCGCCCACAGCTCGGGGTCGCGAACCGCCACCGTCCACTCCTCCTGGAGGGTGCGGCCCGCGCAGAGTTCCGCATCGCCGATGGCGGCCGGGCCGCTCGGCGCGTAGTGCGGTGTGGGGGTCTGCTCCTCCCGGGCGGCGCGGGCGAACTCGGTGGTCCTGCGGATCGTGTGGGCGATGACGTCGGCGACCGTGCGAGGAGAGGTGTCGGCGTGCAGGGCGTCCGCGAGAGCGCGTGAGAAGTGGCTGCCGAGTGCCTCGTCGGAGCCGCAGGTCTGGCCGGGTCCGCAGCCGAAGAGCACGGCGACCCGGTCCCGCCAGGCGGGGAAGTTCGTGGCGGGGCCGCCGTACGAGGCGCTGTCGGCGCTGTCGCGGCAGGCGTCCACGGTGAGCAGCACGGTCTCGGCACGGCAGCCGCGCAGCAGCTCGGCGAGATCGAGTCCGATGAGGCTGTCGAGCGCGACCTGCGGCGGTGTGGTCGCCCAGGTCAACTGGGCGTCCGCCGGAACGAGATAGTCGGCGCCTCCCACCGACAGGCCGTGCCCGGTGAAGTGGATGAGGACCGTGCCGTCCTCCGGTGCGGTGGCGCAGACCCGGCTGATGGTGCTGCGGATCCGCGAACGCAGGGCGGGTTCGTCGGGGGTCGCGCCGATGAGCTCGACGCTGAATCCGGAGGAGCGCAGCGCCTGGGTCATCAGCTCGATGTCCCGGCCGACCGTCTGCGTCAAGTCCTCGAAGTGGTCGGAGAGTTCGTACTGCGGGACCGCCACGATCAGCGCCCGCCTGCTCTCCCCCATACTCGGCCGCCTCCCCCGTCGGTCCGTCCGCGACGCAGGTCAGGATGGCACAGACAGGGCCTGAGGATCACCGGTTCCGCCCTACAACTCCCGCATGGTGAAGCGGTTTCGGGCGGAGCCGGAGTGACTTCGGCTGGGTCACCAGACCCGTACCGACCCTCCCTTCGCGAACGCCGGGCTCGTCGCGTCGGGCGGTGGTTCCTCCAGGGGCTCGGTCAGTTCCTCGACGGTCGGGCCGACCTTCGCCGCGATCGGGTCGAGGAGGTCGAGGTCGAAGCCGTACACGCGGGCCGCGTTGCCGCCGGCCATCGCGGCGATCTCCTCGCGGGGCAGGCCGGCGTAGGCGATGCGCAGGCCCTCGCGGGAGTACGGGTAGGTGCCCTCGTCGTGCGGGTAGTCGCTGCCCCACATGATCTTGTCGAGGCCGATGCGGTCGCGCAGCGGCACCTCGTGCGGGCGCATGAAGCTGGCGCCGACGAAGCAGTTGTCGCGCCACACCTGCGAGGGGCCCTTGCCCATGGAGTCGGCGAGGCCCGCGCCGAACTTCGACTCCGCGGTGGAGGACTTGGCGGCGGAGGACTTCGTGGCGGCCGCGACCAGCCTGCCGTGGTAGTAGTCCAGCATGTCCAGCACCCCGGGGATCCAGCCCGAGCCCTGCTCGGTGAGGATCAGCCTCAGCTCGGGATGGCGGCGGAACGCGCCGCCGAACACCAGGTGCCACAGCGCCCGGTGCGAGAACCAGGTGGTCTCCACCATGAAGACGGCGCGGGCGGCCGGCTCGTCGCCGAGGGGCGGCGAGGCCGAGCCCGCGTGGTGGTTGACGGGCACGCCAAGTTCGGCGCAGACGGCCCAGATCGGGTCGTACGCCGCCGAGTACAGCTCCGGCAGCCCCGAGCCCGGCGGTGTGCCGGGCAGCAGCAGCCCGCCCTTGAGGCCCGTCCCCGCGGCCCGGCGGATCTCCTTCACGGCCTCCTCGACGTCGTTCAGGAGGATCTGGAACACGCCCGCCCGGCGGCCCGGCGCGGCCGCGCAGAAGTCCGCCAGCCAGCGGTTGTGGGCCCGCAGCCCCTCCCACCGCAGCGCGAACTCCTCGGCCGTGGGCGCCGGCGCCATCAGGGAGGCCGACGGGAAGAACGGCGGGATCGTGTTGGGGAAGACGACCTCCGCGACGATCCCGTCCTGCTCCAGCTCGGCGAGGCGCCGCTCGGAGTTCCAGTTCTTGTCGGCCGTGTCGGCGAGCAGGTCCTCGTAGGGGTTGACGTAGGTGGCCGCCCACGCGTCGAACTCGTCGTGGTGGCGCCTGGGCAGATACGGCTTGTAGTCGAGCAGGTCCGCGCCCGCATGGCAGTCCGCGGAGATCACCGTGTAGCGGTCGGTCATGAACTCGCCCCCAGTACCGGGAAGTCGTGGTCGGTCAGCCAGTGGCGGCCCACCTCGCGCGAGCGCGCCCAGGACGCCTCGACGGCGCTCTGGTCGGCGCTCTGGCCGAGCTCGTCCGGAGTGGGGCCGATGCGGCGGGCCAGCGGCGCGAGCTTCTGCGTGTCGAAGCCGAAGACGTCCGCCGCCGCGAGGCCCAGCATCCGGCGCGTCTCGGCGACGGGGATGTCGTGGAAGGTGCGCGACAGCCACGCGCGCGTGTCGGGCCAGGTGCCCTCGGGATGCGGGAAGTCGCTGCCCCAGAGGATGTTGTCGACGCCGATCTCGTAGCGCTGGGCCAGCTCGCGGCGCTTGGTGTTGGTCGCGCAGATGAAGATCTGGCGGTCGAGGTACTCGTGCGGCGGGCGCTTCAGCTCCGCGAAGGGGGACAGCTTCTTTCCGCCGTGCGCGCCCAGGTAGAGGCGGTCCATGAACCAGAGCAGGTTCGGCAGCCACCAGCAACCGGACTCCGCGACACCGAACCTGAGGCCGGGGTGCCGCTCGAAGACCCCGGACCAGAGCAGGAACCACAACGGCCGGGCGGGCCACCAGGTCACCTCGCTGACGTAGATGCCCAGATGGTCGCCGTACTCGTGGCGCGGCGCCGCCCCGGAGTGGGTGAGAACCGGCATCCCGCACTCGGCGGCCGCCGCCCACACGGGGTCGTAACGGCGGTCGTGGTAGGGCTCCTTGTCGACCCACATGGAGGGGATCATCAGGGCGCCGAGGCCCGACTCCTTGGCCCGGTGGACCTCGGCGACCACACGCGCGGGCTCGGCGGTGACGGGCAACAGGGCGACACCGCAGTGCCGTTCGGGGTTCTGGCCGACGAACTCCGCGAGCCAGCGGTTGTGCGCCTGGGCGCCCGCCATGCCGAGGTCGGGGTCCTGGTCGCCGGAGAGGCCGAGGCCCACGCCGAACGGGGCGGCCGTCCGGCTGTCCACGGCGTCGGCGTCCGGGAAGACGACCTCGGCGGCCACCCCGTCGCCGTCGAGCTCCTTGAGACGCTGCGCGGCGTCCCAACCACCGCGCAGCCCTTCCTCGTTGTCGTGGAACCACTTGCTCGCGAACGCCTCGTTCCTGATGCCCAGGCGGGTCATCTCCTCGCGGCGGCGGTCGCGCCCCGCGAGGAAGTCGTCGAAGTCCCGATGGAAACGGGCGTCCAGGTAGGGCCGGTACTCCTCGGTGGGCAGTCCGGCATGGCAGTCGGAGGAGATGATCAGATAGGGGTCCTGCACGGTCATCGCCTGCCTCCTCAGTCCAGAATGAAGTTCTCCAGGTACGACGGGTCGGCCCGGTCGAGCATCGACTGCGAGCGCGCGCGGATCTGCCGGTCGCTGTGCTCGCTCTCGGGCAGCAGCCAGAAGCGGTCCGCCGCGATGCCGTCCGCGACCAGGTCGGCGACCTCCTCGACCGGCGTGAACCGCACTTCGTGGCCCGCCTCCCGCATCGCCGCCTCCCACTGGCCGAGGCTGCGGTACGGGGTCCTGCGCGGCCGCTCCTTCGCATAGCGCTCGGGCCGGTTGCGGTGCGACTCCCACAGGCCCGTGCGGAGCATGTGCGGCCCCGGGAAGAGCACGGAGGCGCCCACGCGCGCGTCCTCCGCCTTGAGGTGCGCGTACAGCGACTCGGTCATCGTCACGACGGCCGCCTTGGTGACGGCGTACACGGAGGCGCTGGGCAGCGGGGCGATCCCGCCGTCGCCCGACGAGGTGTTGACGACATGGCCCGGTTCTCCCGAGGCGATCATCCGCGGAACGAAGGCCTGGATGCCGTGGAAGACGCCCCAGACGTTGACGGCGAAGGCCCACTTCCAGTCGTTCGGGTCGTGCTCCCACATGCGGCCCTCCGCGCCGGAGCCGACGCCCGCGTTGTTGCACAGCACGTGCACCGCGCCGAACCGGTCGAAGACGTCCTCGGCGAGCGCCATGACCTCCGCGCGCTCCCCGACGTCCACCACGCGCGCGTGCACGACGGCTCCGTCCTCGCGCAGCGCCGCGGCGGCCTTCTCCAGCGCGCCTTCCTCGACGTCCGCGAGGACCACCTTCAGCCCGTCGGCGGCGAACCGCCGCGCCATGGCGAGTCCGATACCGCTCGCGGCACCCGTGACGACCGCGACACGCCCTTCGCGAAGGTCCATCAGGCGCTCCCCGCGGGCGGCCCGTCGAGGATCTGCTGCGGGTCGTCGTAGCGCTGGTGGATGTACGGCAACAGGGCCTGCCCGCTGACCCGTTCGACGACCCTGCCCTGCTGGTCGGTGGTCTTCTCGCCGATGGTGATCTCGACGAGTTCGCGTACGGGGAGGTCGGCGACCGGGTCGTACATCGACTCGCGCAGCACGACGTCCCCGGTGACGCGCTCCAGTTTGCGCACCTTCTCGTTGCGCACGCAGTGCACGAGGACGGGGTCGGCGTCGAACCCCGAACCGTCCACCGCGGGAAGGAACTTGAAGTAGAAGTCGGTCTTGCGCGTCGGCTCGGGCAGCGGCAGGGCCCCGCTCACCGCGCCGCGCACCTCGACGAACGCGATGCCGTGCCGGGCGAGTGCGGCGCGTACGACGAGGCCGTCGCGCTCCACGGTCACCTCACCGAGCTTCTTGGGCTCACCGAAGACCTCGCGCCCGCCGATCAGGGCCCGCTCGTGGGTCATAGGCATGACCAGCGGATACCAGCCCTCGACGCCGTCGTGCCGGGCGGCGACGCCGAACGAACCGGCGCCCAGCGGGTATCCGGGCAGGTCGACCCTGCTGATGTTCACCCGCACCAGCGGACGCCCGGCGGGTTTGAGCGGGGGCGGCAGGACCGCCGCGACCGCGTCCGGATCGCTCTCCCAGACGGCCACCACTCCGGTGGACCAGATGTCGGGGAGCCTGGAGCTCGCGGTGCGCGCGGCGGCGATCTCCGCCTCGGTCCGCGCGCCGTACCGCACTCGTGCCATGTGTGCCGCCCTTCGTAGGTCGTGCCTCTCGCCGGGGGTCTGTAACAGAGTTACAGCACAGTGCGCGATGGGTAAATACGCGTGCACGAGCGAGACTTGGGGGCACCATGGCAAGACCGGCACTCACCCGCGAAGAGGTCCTGGAGACCGCCGCGAGCCTGGTGAAGCAGCACGGCCCCGAGTCCCTGACGATGCGCAAGCTCGCCGCCGAGCTGGGCACCGCCGTCACCTCGATCTACTGGCACGTCGGCAACCGTGAGTCCCTGCTCGACGCGCTCGTCGAGCGGACCGTCGCCGACCTCGGCGAGATCCGCCCCGCCGGGCGCACACCGGCGCAGCGCGTCGTCTCCGTGGCGCGCGCCCTGCGCCGGCGGCTGCGCGACCATCCGCATCTCGTCGCGATGGTGCACGAGCGCGGTCTGACGGAGCGGATGTTCCTGCCCGCGCAGCAGGCCCTGGTGCACGAGGTGCACGCGGCGGGGCTGCGGGGCGCCCGCGCCGCCGAGGCCGTACGGGCCGTGCAGTTCCAGGTCGTCGGCTTCGTCCTGGTCGAGCGCAACCGTGAGCGTGCACCCGTGCAGCGGCCCGCCGAGGAGGAACTGTGGGACGCGGGCACGGCCGAGGACGACGGGGCCCTGGCCCGCGCGCTGGCTCGCCCGGTCGACCAGGAAAGGCTGTTCACCGTCGCCGTACGAGCGCTGGTGGAGTCGCTGCTCGGGGCAGGGCCGAGGTCACCGTCCTGAGCCCGGGACGCGCCTGTCTCCCGGGCGGGCCGTCAACTCGGCGGTGCTCCGGCACCATTGCGGGCTCCACGCGCGCGTGGCCGTCCGACGTGCCGCGAAGGTCCCCCGTTCGAGGACGGCGGCGACCGGGCTGTCAGTCGTGGCCCGTATCCTCAGGGACCATGCTCGAAGACCTGACGACCGCAGCGTCCCCAGCCTCCTGGCCGGCCGCGTATCCAAAGGGGTACGCGGTCGTCGACGTGGAGACCACCGGCCTGGCCCGGGACGACCGGATAATCTCGGCCGCCGTCTACCGGCTGGACGCGCGCGGCGAGGTCGAGGACCACTGGTACACGATGGTCAACCCGCAGCGGGACCCGGGCCCGGTCTGGATCCACGGTCTGACGAGCGACGTGCTCGAAGGGGCGCCCCTCTTCCAGGACATCGCCGAGGAGTTCGCCGGCCGGCTCGCGGACCGTGTGCTCGTCGCGCACAACGCGGTCTTCGACTGGTCGATGATCGCCCGTGAGTACGCACGCGCACAGCGCGAGGCGCCGGTACGGCAACGGCTGTGCACGATCGCCCTCTCCAAGGAGCTGAGGCTTCCGCTGCCCAACCACAAGCTGGAGTCGCTCGCCGCGCACTTCGGCGTCGTCCAGCAGCGCGCGCACCACGCGCTGGACGACGCGCGCGTGCTCGCCGAGGCGTTCCGGCCCAGCCTGCGCGCCGCCGCACAGGGCGGGGTACGGCTGCCGCTCCTCGAGTGCCTGCCGCTCAAGGAGTGGTCCGACAGCACCTCCCCGCGTATCGGGCAGCAGTCCTCCGGGGGGTATCGGCCGACCAGTTGGCGTGCCTCCCGCAAACGCCCCGCATGCCCCTACCCCAACCCAGGGCGGTACGAAGACGGCAAACCGCTCAAGCAGGGCATGCGCGTCGCCTTCTCCGGAGACACCTCGGTCGACCGCGAACTGCTGGAGGACCGCGCCGTCGAGGCCGGACTGCATGTCGCGACGAGCGTGTCCCGGCTGACCAGCCTCCTCGTCACGAACGACCCGGACTCCAGTACGTCCAAGGTGGTCAAGGCCGCGCAGTTCGGGACCCCGGTGCTCGACGAGGCGGCGTTCGGCCAGCTGCTGCGGGACGTGGCCCCGGCGTCGGGCACCTGACACGGGCGGCGGCCGACACGCTCCCGCTGACGGACGTACGGGTGATTGCCGGGCGACTCGCCCGGCGCCCACTCGCCCGGGCCGCCACGGCACCCCACCCTGTGGCGCATGGCGAGATGCGAAGTATGCGGCAATGACTACGGCATGACGTTCGAGGTGCACGCGCAGGGCGCGGTGCACGTCTTCGACTGCTTCTCCTGCGCGATCCACCGGATGGCCCCCATCTGCGAGCACTGTCGCGTCCAGGTCATCGGCCAGGGAGTCGAGGTCGACGGCCACTGGTACTGCGGCGCGCACTGCGCCCGGGCCGAGGGGCAGGTGGGGATCATCGACAAGGTGTGAGCCCCGCGAAAGCGGGCCCGCGGCTCCCGGCGGGACCCTCCCGTCGGGAGCCGATTCGCGCCGAGTACCGTCAATGGGGTGTACCGCTTCCTGTTGTCCCGGCAGTGGGTGATCCTCACCCTTGTGACGCTTCTGCTGATCCCCACCATGATCAGACTGGGCTTCTGGCAGCTGCACCGGCACGAGCACAAGGTCGCTCTGAACAAGGTGATCTCCGACTCGCTGTCCGCGAAGCCGGTCCCCGCCGAGTCGCTCACCTCCCCCGGGCACCACATCAGGCACGACGACCTCTTTCGCCGCGTGAGTGCGAAGGGCACCTTCGACACCGCGCACGAGGTCGTCGTACGCCGCCGCACCAACTCCGACGACGAGGTCGGCTTCCACGTCCTGACCCCGTTCGTCCTGGACGACGGCCGGGTGCTCATGGTCAACCGCGGCTGGATCCCCGCGAACGGCGCGCAGACGGCGTTCCCGAAGATCCCGAAGCCCGCGAAGGGTGAGATCACCGTCACCGGGCGGCTGATGGCCGACGAGACGAGCGCCGACAGCGGCATCAAGAACATCCAGGGCCTGCCGGGCCGCCAGGTGATGCTGATCAACAGCGCCCAGCAGGCCAAGTCGCTCGGCAAGCAGGTCCTCGGCGGCTACATCGAGCAGACCTCACCCGAGTCCAAGGGCGACTCCCCCGAGCTGATCCCCGACCCCGAGCACAGCGACATCGGCCCGCACATGGCGTACGCGATCCAGTGGTGGCTGTTCTCGGCGGGTGTGCCCGTGGGCTGGGTGGTTCTCGTCCGCCGCGAGCGCCGGGACCGCGAGGCCGCCGCCGCGAAGGACGTCGTGGCGGAAGCTCCCGTCGCCGTCTGACGTCGCAACAACTCCCCGCGTCCCCGGCAGCCGGCCCCTTCGCCTCACCCGCCCGGCCGCCGGGCGGATTGCCGCCGCCCGCCGCAGGGAACCCGGCACTCGTGCATCGACGCATCGAGGACTACGCGCTCATCGGCGACGAACAGACGGCGGCCCTGGTGGGGCGCGACGGCTCCGTCGACTGGCTCTGTCTGCCGCGGTTCGACTCGGGGGCCTGCTTCGCGGCGCTCCTGGGCGACGAGGACAACGGCCACTGGCGGATCGCGCCGAAGGGAGCGGGCCCGTGCACCCGGCGCGCCTACCGGCCGGACACGCTCGTGCTCGACTCCGAGTGGGAGACGGACGAGGGCGCGGTCCGCGTCACCGACCTGATGCCGCAGCGCGACAAGACCCCTGACCTCGTACGCGTGGTGGAAGGGCTCAGCGGCCGCGTGACGATGCGCAGCACGCTCCGGCTGCGCTTCGACTACGGCTCGATCGTGCCGTGGATGCGCAGGTCGGACGGTCACCGGGTGGCGGTCGCGGGCCCGGACTCGGTGTGGCTGCGCAGTGAGCCGGCGGTACACACCTGGGGCAAGGACTTCGGCACCCACTCGGAGTTCACGGTCGCCGAGGGCGAGAAGGTCGCCTTCGTGCTCACCTGGCACCCCTCGCACGAGCCGCGCCCACCGCTCGTGGACCCCTACGACGCGCTGCGCGCCAGTGTCGAGGACTGGCAGGAGTGGGCGGCACGCTGTCGCTACGACGGGCCCCACCGGGACGCCGTCGTCCGCTCGCTGATCACTCTCAAGGCCCTCACCTACGTGCCGACCGGCGGCATCGTGGCCGCCCCCACCACCTCCCTCCCGGAGGAACTCGGCGGCGTCCGCAACTGGGACTACCGCTACTGCTGGCTGCGCGACTCCACACTCACCCTCGGCGCGCTCCTCGCGGCCGGCTACCACGACGAGGCCGAGGCCTGGCGCGACTGGCTGCTGCGCGCGGTCGCGGGCGACCCGGCGGACCTGCAGATCATGTACGGGCTCGCCGGTGAGCGCCGTCTTCCCGAGCAGGAGCTGCCGTGGCTGTCCGGTTTCGGTGACTCGACCCCGGTCCGGGTCGGCAACGACGCGGTGAACCAGCTGCAGTTGGACGTGTACGGCGAGGTCATGGACTCGCTGTCGCTGGCCCGGGAGTCGGGCCTGTCCGTGAAGCCGCACATGTGGCGGCTGCAGTGCGCCCTCCTGGAGTTCCTGCGCACGGCGTGGCGGCAGCCGGACGAGGGGCTGTGGGAGGTGCGCGGCGGACGGCGCCACTTCGTCTACTCGAAGGTGATGGCGTGGGTGGCCGCCGACCGCGCGGTCCGCGCCCTGGAGGACAATCCGAAGCTGCACGGCGACCTGGACGGCTGGCGCGCGATGCGCGAGGAGGTGCACCGCGAGGTGTGCGAGCGGGGCTACGACGCCGAGCGCGACACCTTCACGCAGTCCTACGGTTCGCGGGAGCTCGACGCCGCGCTGCTGCTCATCCCGCGCGTCGGCTTCCTGCCGCCCGACGATCCGCGGGTGATCGGCACCATCGACGCGGTGCGCGAGGAACTGGGCCACAAAGGGTTCCTGCGCCGCTACAGCACGGACGAGACGGTGATCGACGGGCTGCCGGGCGGCGAGGGCACGTTCCTGGTCTGCTCGTTCTGGCTCGCCGACGCGCTGCACATGACGGGCCGCACGAAGGAGGCCCGCGAGCTGTTCGACCGTCTGGTGGGCGTCGCCAACGACGTCGGCCTGCTCGCGGAGGAGTACGACCCGGTCGGCCGCCGCCAACTCGGCAACTATCCGCAGGCGTTCAGCCACATCGGCCTGGTGAACACGGCCCTCGCCCTCTTCCACGGGGAGGGGCAGGATGGGGCCGACGACGCCGAGAAGGCAGGATAGGGGCCATGGATCTTGGACTGAAGGACCGTGTGTACGTCGTCACGGGAGCCACCCGCGGCCTGGGCAGCGCCGCCGCGCGTGAACTCGTCGCCGACGGCGCGAAGGTGATCATCACCGGGCGGGACGAGAAGAGCGTCACCGACGCCGCGTCCGCGCTCGGCCCGAACGCTGTCGGTGTCGCCGCGGACAACGCCGACCCGGCGGCCGCTGCCCGGCTGATCGCGGCCGCGCGTGAGCACTTCGGCGGCTTCGACGGCATCCTGATCAGCGTCGGCGGCCCGGCGCCCGGGTTCGTCGCCGACAACACGGACGACCAGTGGACGGCCGCGTTCGAGTCCGTCTTCCTGGGAGCCGTCCGGCTGGCCCGCACCGCCGCGGCGGAACTCGACGAGGGCGGTGTGATCGGCTTCGTGCTGTCCGGTTCGGTGTACGAGCCGATCCCGGGCCTGACCATCTCCAACGGTCTGCGCCCCGGCCTCGCGGGCTTCGCCAAGTCCCTCGCGGACGAGCTCGGTCCGCGCGGCATCCGCGTGATCGGCCTGCTCCCGTCCCGCATCGACACCGACCGCGTCCGCGAACTCGACGGTCTGTCCGCCGACCCGGAGGCCACCCGCGCCGCCAACGAGTCCCGCATCCCGCTGCGCCGCTACGGCACCCCGGAGGAGTTCGGCCGCGCGGCAGCGTTCCTGCTCTCACCGGCCGCGTCGTATCTGACGGGCATCATGCTGCCGGTGGACGGCGGTGTGCGCGCCGGGTTCTAGGGGGTGTTTTGAAAGTCCCGCACAGCACCCACGGCGCCCGGCACGCACCCTCGCCGCACCGGCCGAAGCCCCAAGTACGTCCAGTACGAG
>NZ_JBEXDZ010000074.1:0-42195 GCF_040606085.1 Streptomyces sp. NPDC005485
GCCGATGCCGCCTGCGGCGCCGGTGACGAGGGTGGTGCGGCCGCCGAGGTCGAGGGCGGGGGCGTGGGGGCCCGGGAGGGCGCTGGGCGCGGTCATGCCTTGCACCCTAGGCAGCGCCGACGCCCCCACCGATGTGGTCACCCCCCACACTTCAGGCTCAGGTCATAGCGTCAAACCACGTGGGTTCGTCGGCGAGCGCCTGCTTGATCCGGAACTGGCTGTGTTCGTTGAGTGCGGGCAGTGCGTCCACTTCGAACCAGGCGACCTGAAGCGACTCGTCGTCGTTGACGCGCGCCTCGCCGCCGACGGCCCGGCACCGGAAGGTGATGTCGGTGAACTGGCAGATGTCGCCGTTCTCGTACACGACGGGCTTCAGGGACTTCACCGAGACGATCCGCTCGACCTCGCAGTGCACGGCGGTCTCCTCGTACACCTCGCGCACGGCGCATGCCGCGGGCTGCTCGCCCGGCTCAGGGATGCCGGCGAGCACCGACCACTCGCGGTTGTCGGCGCGCTGTCCCAGCAGCACTCTGCCCTCGTCGTCGAAGACGACGGCACTCACGCCAGGAAGGGTGAGGAGCTGATGGCCCGCGGCGGCCCTGATGGTCCGGATGAAATCGGGAGTAGCCATGGACCGACCCTAACGGGCGGTCCTGTTACCCGTGTTGACCGGGGAAAGGACCCCGGGCCGCCCGGGGCACCCCCGCCCTCGCTCCCGTCCTACTGGCCGACACTGCCTCGCCGAGCGCGGATCACGACGGTCCCGGCCCAACCGAGCCCGCCCACCGCGACCAGCACCAGAAGCATCTCGGGCAGCACCCCGAGGCGCGTCGCGGGCGTCTCGGAGGAGCGCAGCGGCACCTTCTGCACGAGCGAGTCCGCGACGAACATCCCGGTCTTCTGCGTGATCTTCCCGTCGGGCATGATCACGGCGCTGACGCCGCTGGTCACCGGCACCGTGACGGTGCGGCTGTGCTCCACGGCGCGGATGCGGGACATGGCGAGCTGCTGGTAGGTCATCTCGCTGCGGTCGAACGTCGCGTTGTTGCTGGGCACGGAGATCAGTTGTGCGCCGTCGGTGACGGTGTCGCGCACGGCCCAGTCGAAGGCCGCCTCGTAGCAGGTCGCGAGACCGACCTTGGTGCCCGCCATGGTGAACACGCCCGCTTTGGTGCCACGGCTGAAGTCCTGGCGCACCATCGTGGTCCAGTTCTTGTTGATGGCGCCGAGGAGGGAGCGCAGCGGAAGGTACTCGCCGAACGGCTGGACCTGCCGCTTGTCATAGGTGTCGACGGCGCCCTTGTCCGGGTCCCACAGGATCTGCTCGTTGTAGAGCTTGCCGTCCCGCTCGACGACCCCACCGACCGAGAGGGGCGCGCCGATCGCCCGGGCCGCACCCTCGATCACGGCGGCCGCGTCGGGGTTGGTGAAGGGGTCGATGTCGGAGGAGTTCTCCGGCCACAGGACGAAGTCGGGCTGCGCGATCCTGCCCGCCTTGACCTTGGCGGCAAGCCGCTCGGTCTCCCGTGCGTGGTAGTCGAGCACGGCGCGGCGCTGGGAGTTGAAGTCGAGTCCCGCGCGCGGCACGTTGCCCTGGATGACCGCGACGGTCGCCGTCCCGTTCTCGGCCTTGTCGCTCACCAGGGTGCGCGCGGCGAGCGCCCCCACGACGGGAAGGGCCACGCTGAGCAGCGCTGCCGCGGCGGCTCCGCGGTGCACGACACGGGTGCTGCGGCTGTCGAGGACCTGGCGGACGATCTCGTACAGCCCGAACCCGCAGAGCACGACGGCGAAGCCCAGCACGGGAGTTCCACCCACCGCGGCGAGCGGCAGGAAGACGCCGTCCGCCTGGCCGAAGGCGATCTTTCCCCAGGGGAACCCCCCGAAGGGCGCACGCGCGCGTGCCGCTTCGCCCGCGATCCACACGGCCGCCGCCCACACCGGCCACGCGGGAAGCCGCGAGACGAGGGTGATGCCCGCGCCGACGAGAGCGACGTAGACCGCCTCCACGGCGACCAGTGCCAGCCACGGCCCCGAGCCGACCTCGACACCGGTCCACACGAGCAGCGGCAGCAGAAAGCCGAGACCGAACAGATAGCCGAGCCCGAGGCCCGCCTTCCAGGTGCGGCCGCGCAGCGACCAGCCGAAGACGGCGAAGGCCGGGAGGGCGAGCCACCACAGGGTGCGCGGCGGGAAGCTGACGTACAGCAGCACTCCGGACAGCGCCGCGGCGGCGGCCGGAACGAGCCGTCGCGCCAGTCTGGCCCCACGCGAAACGGGCGCGGCCTGGGGTTCGAGCTGTTCCGGCTCGTCTACGGAGGTTGCTGTGGCGGTCACTCGGGGAGTGTACGGCGCGTGGCCTGGGCACCGACAGCGCGGTAGGACAAGGCTCGGTGAGAAACCGGCTGCTGGGAGCGGTGCTGTGCCCCCTCGAGAGGGAAGTCGGCACCGGGAAGGACCGCGTCCCCGGTGGTCGGCTGCTGCAACGTTCCTGCGCAACTCATCCACAAACCGGCGCATCACCCGTTACCGTGTGCCCGAGCCTCTGACGTGCGGCCGGATACGGCCACGGCGGTCGGGGCCCGTCAGCAAGTCGGGGGGCGACGGGGTGGGGTCGACGGGGACGACGTCCGCGGCCGGTACGACGGCCGCGAGCGAGAGACGCAATATGGCTGACGCCGCGGGCGTCGCCGTGCTCGCGGCGTGCGCGGTCTGGTCGTTGATCACGGCGGCCGCGCACGACGGCCGGCCCGAGGGCATGCTCCTGGCGGTGCTGGCCGTCGCCGCCGGGTACGCCGCGGGCCGGATCAGCGGCGCGCTGCTGCCGGTCGCCGCCCCCGGTGCCGGAGCGCTCGCCGGTCTCGGCCTGGCACTCGCCGCTCCGCACACCACGCCAGGCCCGCAGATCACCTCACCGCTCGGGCACAACGGGGCCACGGCCGCGCTGCTGGCCCTGTCCGCGGGAGCCGCCTGCTGCGGCGCCTGGGCGGCACGGCCGCCGGCGCTGCGTCTCGCGCTGCGGCTGCTGGCCGCCGCCATCACCGCGACCGCGGCGCTGCTGGGCTCCACCACGGGTTTCGCGCTGTGCGCCGGGGTGCTGCTGTGCTCGCTCGCCGCGGACCGCATGCGCCACCGCGTCCTGGGCCTGACAGGCCTGGCGCTCGCCGCGGCCCTGGTGGCCGGTGCGAGCTGGGCCGTGGCCGAGAACGTACTCCCGGACGGTCTGAGCGTGTCCCTGGAGGGCCAGCTCACCGAGCACCGGGTGCTGCTGTGGCGCGACGCGCTGCGCCTGGCCCGTCAGGAGCCCGCGCTGGGCGCCGGACCCGGCCGCTTCGGAGAACTCAGTCCGACAGCCACGCAGTCCGTGACACCCGACGGCAAACCGCATTCGGCACCGCTGCAGCAGGCGGCCGAGCAGGGTCTGGTCGGGGTGGTCCTGCTCGCCGCGGTGTTCTGCTGGGTCCTGTACGCGCTGTGGCGTACTCCGCGTCCCACGCCGATCGCGCTGACGGCGGGCGCGGCGCTGACGGCGCTGGCCGCCGCCGCGATGGTCGGCAATGCGCTGAGCTTCACGACGGTGACGGCGGGTGCGGGCCTGCTCGCGGGGTTCGCGACGGCACGACCACTGGTCGACGAGGCCCCGGTGGGCGATGTGGGCAGGGACGGGCGACCCCGCGACAAACGGCTGGAGCAATGACGCCACGCATGGGGGCAGGGCCGCACGAGGCCTGAGGTCAGCGGGTCACGCCGGACGTGGTCGGCCGCAGGCGGGCACGGATGATCCGCACGGCCGCTTCCGCGTTGTCCACCGTGATCGTGAAGGTGTGGCCGTCCCCGAGGCGGAGCACCACGCCCTCGCCGCGCCGGACGATGACGGCGGTCCCCTTCTCGGGCCGCCAGCGGTAGCCCCAGCCGCCCCACTGCCGTGGGGTGACCCGGGGCGCGAAGTCGGCGCCGACGACGTGCGAGAGGGGGATGCGGCGACGCGGCAGCCCCATGTGGCCGCAGCGCACTTCGAGGGAGTCCTCGTCGACCTTCACGGCGACATGCACGAAGGCGAGCGTGCCGAACAGGACGAGCAGTCCCGCGGCGATGCACCCGACGACGGACATGGCGAGCGCGGCGACACCCGACGTCCACGCGGAGTCGACGGCCAGCTCGATACCCAGCGCCAGGCAGGCGGCACCGGCCAGCGCCGGCAGCCACTGGACGCGGTTGGTGGCGCGGCCGGTCCAGACGTCGGAGTGCGCACTGTCCTCGCTGTGGGGGTGGTGGTCCCTCATGCGTACGAGACTACTCAGGTTCCGCACCGCGGGCACCGCCTTGCAGAGCGTAACTGCTCCAGGCGGGCGCCTTTCCCTACGGTGTGCGCGGTGTGCGCCCCCGGTGACCCGCGGTCAGCGGACGGGAGTGACGGCCTGGAGTTGGCGGCCTTCCACGTACGTCAGGGCGCTCGCGGGCAAGGCGGCCGGCTGACCGCCGAGAAGCACTGTGAGGGAGCCGTCGGCGGGGGCCTCGGGGGCCGGGCGCTCGCCGATCCGGCGCAGTGCCTGGGCGGCTACCGCGCCGGCGGAGCCGTGCAGGACGAGCGGCGGGAGGCCGGGCTGCTGGACGGCCGCGCGGATCCGGTCGGCGACCAGCTCGTAATGGGTGCAGCCCAGGACGACGGCCCTTACATCGGGCGGGGTGAGCGCCGCGGCGGCGGCGACTGCGGCGTCGATGGCCGCCTCGTCCGCGTACTGCACGGCGTCGGCGAGCCCGGGACAGGGCACCTCGGTGACGGCCACGCCGTCGGCGAACTCCCGGATCAGACCGCGCTGGTAGGGGCTTCCGGTGGTGGCGGGCGTCGCCCAGATCGCGACGGGGCCGCCTCCCGAGGCGGCCGGCTTGATCGCCGGAACCGTGCCGATGACCGGGAGATCGGGTTCGAAGCGGGCCCGCAGCGCGGGCAGGGCGTGCACGGACGCCGTGTTGCAGGCCACGATCAGCGCCTCGGGCCGGTGCAGGGCCGCTGCCTCCGCGATCGCGAGCGAGAGCCCGGTCACGTCCTGCGGGGTGCGCGGTCCCCAGGGCAGGGTGTCGGGGTCCGAGGAGAGAATGAGATCGGCGTCGGGCCGTAGACGGCGAACCGCGGTGGCTGCCGCGAGCAGTCCGATTCCGGAGTCCATCAGTGCGATCTTCACCCGGTCACCATAGACGATCCGCCTCAACGGGCCGCCGCCGTGGGGCAGACTGCGGCGGGTGAGCGCCGTTGTGTGGACCGCCGTCGGATCACTGGCCGCCTGGGTCTGGCTGCTGCTGGGCCAGGGCTTCTTCTGGCGTACGGATCTACGGCTGCCACCGCGCCGCGAGCCGGACACCTGGCCGTCCGTGTGCGTCGTCGTACCGGCACGGGACGAGGCCGCCGTACTGCCGCACAGCCTGCCGTCGCTGCTCGCCCAGGACTATCCGGGGCAGGCCGAGGTCTTCCTCGTCGACGACGGCAGTTCGGACGGCACCGGGCAGCTGGCGCTCGACCTGGCACGCAGGCACGGCGGGCTGCCGCTCACCGTGGACTCGCCCAGTGAGCCGCCCGCGGGCTGGACCGGCAAGTTGTGGGCCGTACGGCACGGAATCGCCCTGGCACGCACGCGTGAACCCGAATTCCTGCTGCTCACGGACGCCGACATCGCTCACGCCCCGGACAGCCTGCGGGAGTTGGTGGCGGCGGCGCGCACCGGCGGCTTCGACCTCGTCTCGCAGATGGCCCGACTGCGCGTGGAGAGCGTGTGGGAGCGGCTCGTCGTGCCCGCCTTCGTCTACTTCTTCGCGCAGCTCTACCCGTTCCGCTGGATCGCCGTGCGGGGCGGACGGACGGCGGCCGCGGCGGGCGGCTGCGTGCTGCTGCGCACGGAGGCGGCCGAGCGGGCGAGGATCCCGGAAGCGATCCGGCACGCGGTCATCGACGACGTGGCGCTGGCGCGTGCGGTCAAGGGCACCGGGGGCCACATCTGGCTGGGGCTCGCCGAGCGGGTGGACAGCGTGCGCCCGTATCCACGGCTGCACGACCTGTGGCGCATGGTCTCGCGCAGCGCGTACGCCCAGCTGCGGCACAGTCCGCTCCTGCTCGCGGGAACGGTGCTGGGGCTCGCGCTGGTGTACCTCGTGCCGCCGGTGACGCTGGTCGTGGGCCTCGCGACGGGCAGCGGGGCGGCCGCGGTCGCCGGGGGCCTCGCATGGCTGGTCATGACCGCGACGTACCTGCCGATGCTCCGCTACTACCGGCTGCCCCTGTGGCTCGCGCCGCTGCTGCCGGCCACCGCCTTCCTGTACCTCCTCATGACGGTCGATTCCGCGGTGCAGCACTACAGGGGGCGCGGTGCGGCCTGGAAGGGCCGCACCTACGCACGCCCCGACACCGCCCTCGACGAGCGGTGAGCGGTCACTTCCTGCCCGGGGTCCAGTTCATGCCCCACCCGTAGGCGTAGTCGAGGGTGCGCTGCGGGCTGACGCCTCGTTCGGGGACCAGGTAGCGGGCCTCGCGCTGGACGATCAGGTCGCTGCCGTTGCCGGTGATGAGGGCGAGGGCGCAGACGGTGGAGGGCACGGTGCACTCGTCGAGCGAGAAGTCGATCGGTGCGCCGTTCATCGGCTGGAGGGTGACCGTGGCATGCAGGTCGGCGAACGACCGAGCGCCTTCGTAGATGGTCACGAAGATGAGGATGCGCCGGAAGTCCTGCTTGTGGTCGAGGTTGATGGTCAGGTTCTCGCCACTGGCCACCGCACCCGTGCGGTCGTCCCCGTCGAGCTGGATGAACGGCGGCTGGTGCAGCGCCCCGAAGGCGTTGCCGAGCGCCTGGACGACGCCCTTGCGGCCGTCGGACAGCTCGTACAGGGCGCACAGGTCGAGGTCGAGATCCGAGTGGTTCGCGACGGCCCGGCCCCGCTTGCTGCCCCACCCCGAGAACTGCTTGCGGACTTCCCAGTTGAGGTTCACGCGCATGCCGCCCGAGGTGCCGCCCTGCTTGGTGAGCGAGACCGAGGGGGCTTCCTTCGTGAGCGTCACCTTGGACAGCCGGACCGGCACCGGAGGGGCCGCGGGCGGCATGGGCGGAGCGGGCGGCGGCGCCATCGTGGGCGGCGGCACCGTGGCGGGGAAGGCGACGGGCGGGGGCGGGCCGTCCACACGGGTAGCCGGAGCGGGCGGTGCGCCGAAGGTCTGTCCGGCGGGAGGCTGTCCGCCGGCCGGGTGCCCGGCGGGAGCCCGCCCGCCGGCGGCCGGGGTCGCGTGCTGCGGTTCGTCCACCGTGATTCCGTAGTCGGTGGCCAGTCCTTCGAGTCCGCTGCTGTAGCCCTGTCCGACGGCGCGGAACTTCCAGGCGCCCTGGCGCCGGTAGAACTCACCGAGCACGAACGCGGTCTCGACGCTCGCGTCGGTGCTGTCGAACCGTGCGACCTGGGTGCCCTGCTGGTCGTCGAGCACCTGGATGTACAGGCCCGGCACCTGCCCGAAGGCGCCGCCGTCCGAGGACGCGGCCAGGATCACCGTCTCGACGGCGGGCTCCACGCGCGCGAGGTCGACGAGCAGGGAGTCGGTCACCTGCCCGCCGGTGTTCTGCTTGCCCAGGTGCCGGACCGCGCCGGAGGAGTGCGCGGGCTGGTTGTAGAAGACGAAGTCGCCGTCCGAGCGGACCTTGCCGGAGACAAGCAGCAGCGCGGAAGCGTCCGCGTCGGGCACCCCCGGCCCCGCACGCCACCCCAATTCGACGCGCAGCGCGCTCGTCGGCACCGGGACATTCGATCCCTTGGGCATTGACATGTACGCCCCCCCTTACGTGTCACCCCGCCAGGCAATGCCTCGGGCAGTCGATCGGATTCGTTCGAGCCAACCTATTCCCCGCGGCCTCGAACGCCCATGACCCGGGCCCGGAAGATCGGCCGCCAACCGGCGGTAACCCCCTGGGAACTCGGCCTTTACCCGATCCCGACGCAGTTCGGTGCCCTTTTTTGCCGAGTTCGCTCGCATTGGGGATCCCGCGTCACTGCCGACACGGAAAACAACCCTCTTATCGGTCTCCCCAACCAGCACATCGTGGGCTTAACTTATGTGCCATGACCTCCCCCCGCTCCACCTATGGCGGCGGTTACTACTCCGCGCCGTCCTTCCCGGACACCCCGATCTACGACTCCCTCGTCGCAGAGCGGGGCACCCCTCAGATCGCCCCGATCCGGGTTCCCGCCATGTACGACACGGGCAACCACCTGCCCGCGCTTCCGTCGGCACTTCCCGCCCTGCCGGCCGGACCCTCCCAGCACGCCCCCTCGTACGGCTACCCGCAGGCCCAACAGCCCGCGCCGCTGCAGCAGATGGCGGCCGCGCCCTACATCCCGCAGCAGGCCGGCGCTCCGCGGGGCTACCCCGGCGGCCAGCCCCAGCAGCAGCGCCCGATGGCGGCCGGCACGGGCTACGAGGCGATGCGCCCCGCGGCCCCCCGTCCCGCCCCGGCTCCGTACCAGGATCCGTACAACGGCCAGCAGTACCGAGGTTACTGAGCGGCCGCGGTCCAAAGACCGCCACAGGGCCCTGTGCCGCCCGGGGCCGTCGACTGGAGCGTCCGCGTCCTCACCTTTGAGGACGCGGTCAAGGGCGGCCACATGCGGGCTTCGGGGACGGCCTCGGCGAGCAGGGGGATGCCGAGATCGCGCGACACGCGCGAGGCCGTCATGACGCAGCTGACCAGGTGACTGCCGGGCCCGGAGTGAGCAGTATGCACCGGCCACGTGGCGCAATCGCTTCTATGGTGGGGCCACACAATGACGGCCGGCGCCGAGGCAGGCAGCACATGAAGGAACCGCAGATCGACTACAAGGCGGTCTTCCACGCCCTGCCCGGCATGGTGGCGCTGCTCACCCCGGAGCTGGTGTACGCCGACGCCAACGATGACTTCGTACGATTGTCCGGGCGCACCCGCGAGCAACTCATCGGCCGCTACATCTTCGACGTCTTCCCCGAGAACCCCAACGACCCGGCCGCGGCCGGCAT
This sequence comes from Streptomyces sp. NPDC005485, assembly GCF_040606085.1. Lineage (NCBI taxonomy): Bacteria > Bacillati > Actinomycetota > Actinomycetes > Kitasatosporales > Streptomycetaceae > Streptomyces > Streptomyces sp. NPDC005485. The sequence continues at coordinate 9,023 of NZ_JBEXDZ010000074.1, forward strand.
GAGCGACGTCCGGGCCTCGATGCTGCGCGTGGTCGCCACCGGTGAACGCGACACCATGGCGCTGCAGCGCTACGACATCGAGGAACCCCAGCGTCCCGGCCATTGGCAGGAACGCTACTGGAGCCCGATCAACGCGCCCGTCGCCGACCCGGACGGGCAGGTCGTGCTGGTCCTGCACCGGGTGGAGGACGTCACCGAGCTGATCAGCGCCCGTGGCGGCCCGGGCGGGGCGGACCGGGCCAGCGTCCTGGAGGCCGAGCTCTACACCCGCGCCCGGGAACTGCAGGAGGTGAACGAACGGCTGCGCAAGGCGCACGCCCGCGAACGCGAGGTCGCCCTGGCTCTGCAGGAAGCGCTGCTACCCGCTCCCAGCCCGCTCGGGGAGCACCGGGCGGCCGTGCGCTACCGGCCCGCCATCGGCGCCCTGAACGTGTGCGGAGACTGGTACGACCTGGTCGACCTGCCCGGCGACCGCATCGCGGTCGCCGTCGGCGACGTGGTCGGCCACGGCCTCCGAGCCGCCTGCGTGATGGGGCAACTGCGCAGCGCGCTGAGTGCGGCCGCCCGGGTCGCCGAGGGGCCCGCCCACGCACTGGAGGTGCTCGGGCTGTACGCCCGCTCCGTGGAGGGAGCGGAGTCGACCAGCGTGGTGAAGACGTTCATCGACTGGGAGAGCCACACCATCACCTACAGCTGCGCCGGCCATCCACCGCCTGCCCTGCTCCGTCCCGACGGCAGCGTCGTCTTTCTCGACCAGGCCACCGACCCGCCGCTCGGCGCCCGTCTCGAGCACGTCGGACGCCCCGAGGCCGGCATCCCCTTCGCCGAGGGCGACACCCTCGTCCTGTACACCGACGGCCTGATCGAACGCCGCCACGAGGACATCGACACCGGCCTCAGCCGCCTCGCCGACTCCCTCACCCGAAACCGTCACGCCGCCCCCGAGCCCCTGGCGGACGCCCTCCTGGCCGACCTCCTCCCGTCGACCGGCAACACCGACGACACGGCCTTGGTCGTCATCGGCCTCTGACCTCTCCCGACCGCCGCCCCCTAGGCCAGAACGGCCGGCCTGAGCACGTCCTCGCACCACCGGCGGAAGCCGGTGGGCGCCGTCTCGGGCGTACTCGGCACGTCGGCGCCGTAGAACCCCAGGTCGTTCTGAGCCTCGACCATGTCGGCCAGCCCTCGCGCCCAGGCCTCGCTGGCCCCGAAGCGCAGCGCCGTCGCCCGGTAGTCCGCACTGCTGGTCCGCTGCACGCGAACCGGACGGTCGAGCACCTCGGAGATGATCCGTGCCATGCCCGCGGGCGACAGGTCGTCGGGGCCGACCAGCGGGACGTCCTCGTACCCGGTCCATGAGCCGTCGAGCAGCAGCCGGGCCGCCGTGGCGGCGATGTCCCGCGTGGCGCAGGTACGCAGGACGCGGTCCTCCCCCAGCGCCAGGAAGAACACGCCCGTGTCGCGGATCGACGCGGCCTGGCCCAGCAGGTTCTCCATCAGGAACGGCGGGCACAGCGCCCGGTAGTGCACTCCCGTGGCCGCGATCGCCTCGTCCGCAGCGAGCGACGCCGAGACCGGCCCGGCATTCCTCGCCACGCCGCGCCCCAGGGTCGACACACCCACGATCCGCTCGACACCCTGGCTCCCGATCACCTCGTTCAGGGGTTCGGTGAAGTCCCGGAAGTGGCCTTCGACGCTGTCGGCCGAGGGGATCGGAGGTACCAGCCAGAACAGACGGTCGGCGCCGGCGCAGGCCTCTTTCAGTACGGCGGGATCGGCGTGCGACCCCTGGACGACTTCGACGCGTCCGCGCTCGGCATCTCCGCGCTCGACGCGTTCGCGCACCCTCGCGGAGAGGCGCGCGGGGTCGCGGACTATCACCCGGATGCCCCCGGTCTCATCCGGGGCGTCGAGGAGGCTGTCGAGAACCTGCCGGCCGATCTGGCCGGTCGGAGTAGTGACGACGATCATGAACAACTCCCAAGGAGGTGGGCTGCTTCACTGGATGCGGTCGAGCCTGCTGCGCGGCCCGCACGAACTGAAGGACCGATCCGCTCCCGCTTGTTACCCTCAGGGCAATACCGGGCCGGGTCCGAGGGAAGTCCGGCCGAGACCGAGGGGGAGGGCGTGGAATCCCGTCCGCTGCGCTACTTCGTCGCCGTCGCCGAGGAACTCAACTTCGCCCGTGCCGCCGAGCGACTGGGCATCTCCCCGCCGCCCCTGTCCCGCGCGATCCGCCAACTGGAGGCGGAGATGGGCGTCACCCTCTTCGAGCGGACCACCCACAGCGTCACGCTGACCCCGGCCGGAACGGTGCTGCTCGCGGAGGCACGGATCGCCCTGGACGCCCTGCAGGCCGCCGGACGACGGGCCCAGCGCGCGGCCGCCGCCGAACCGAAGCTGGTCCTGGCCGTCAAAGCCGACGGAGACGCCGGCCTGCTGGAGCCGATCCTCACCCGCTTCGCCTCCGAGCCGGAGGCCGTACCGGTCGCCGTTCGGCTGTGCAGCTGGCGCGAACAGCCCCGGCTCCTGCGCCTGGGAGAGGCCGATGCGGCCCTGGTCCACGAGCCCTTCGACCGCACCGGCCTGGACACCGAGCCACTCGTCAGCGAACCGCGCGTCGCGGCTCTCGCCGCCGCTCACCCCCTCGCCGGCAGGGACCACCTGGTCCTCGACGACCTCGGCCTTCGCCCCGGGGACCTGCACCGGTACCTCGAAGAACTCCGCGGCCAGGGCCGCGACCTCGCCCAACTGCTCACGCTCGTCGCTCTGGGCACGCACATCCCTCTGCTGCCCGCCTCCGTCGCGGCCCGCTATCCGCGCCCGGGCGTCGTCTACCGGCCGGTCCCGGACGCACCGCACTCGGTACTCTCCGTCGCCTGGCCGCAGCAGTCGCGTTCCATGGCCACGGCGGCGCTCGTCCGCACCGCCATGGCCGTGGCCGAGGGCGAGGCCGTGTCTGTGGCCGAGGCCGTACGGGACCGGCAGGCGGACCTGCCCGACCAGTGAGACCAGTGGACATCCCCACCGGTTTGTCGGTGTCTGCTGGCACCATGGCGTCATGGGGAACGCTGAACTGCACTCGATCCATGTCCACCCGGTCAAGGCCCTGCGGAGCCAGTCGCGCCGGGAAGCCGTAGTGGAGCCCTGGGGGCTGGCCGGAGACCGCCGCTGGGTACTGATCGACGACGAGGGAAAGGTCGTCACTCAACGCCAGCAGCCGCGCCTGGCCCTGGCCACCGCCGAGCTGCTGTCCGACGGCGGCATACGTCTGTCCGCGGCGGGGCGTGCGCCGGTGACCGTCCCGGTCCCGGTGCCGGCCGGCACGACGATGCTGGACATCTTCGGGCGCAAGGTGGAAGGGGTCCTCGCCGACTCCGCCGCCCATGAGTGGTGCAGCGCGTACCTGGGTGTCGAGGTACGTCTCGTCCACATGGACGATCCCGCCAAGCGGCGCCCCCTCGACCCGGAGTTCGCGCGCCCCGGCGAGACGGTCAGCTTCGCCGACGAGTTCCCGCTGCTGGTGACCGCACTGGCCTCGCTGGACGCCCTCAACTCCCTTGTCGAGCAGGGGGATCATGCCGCCGAGGGTCCGCTGCCGATGAACCGCTTCCGGCCGAATCTGGTGCTGGCAGGCACGACGGCCTGGGCCGAGGACGGCTGGTCACGCATCGCCATCGGCGACGTCACCTTCCGGGTCCCCAAGATGTGCGGACGGTGCGTGGTGACCACCACCGACCAGAGCACCGCCCAGCGGGGCAAGGAACCGTTGCGCACCCTCGGACGCCACCGCCGCTTCGGGAGCCAGTTGGTCTTCGGGCAGAACCTGGTGCCCGAGTCGCCCGGCACGGTGCGGGTCGGTGATCCGGTCACGATCCTCGGATGACCGCGCCGTCGGGAACCCGCGCCCCGGGCATGGTCGTTGAGGTTGTGTGAGACGTCCATGAGAGGTCGGTGGGAAGGGTGATTTCGCTCTCTCTTCCCACCGGTCGCGCATGAACGGCTCCGCCGGGGGGTTATCACGGAACGGAAGGCGGAAGGGGGGGCGGGACGGTGCGAGCGGTGATCGGACTCTGGCGTTGGCGGCACAATCCGTTGCGCCGCACGACCGATCTGGTCGAGGCCTGGCTGGCCCTGGCGGCCCTGCTGTTCATCCTTGTCGTCGCGCCCCTGATCGGCGCCGTCGTCGGAGCCGTCGCCCAGGACGCCCTGCAGCAGTCCGTGCGCGATCAGCGACAGGCCCGCCACGAGGTGACGGCCACCGTGGTCAAGAAGTTGTCCCGTGCCGCGCCGGATCCTGACCCGGAGACCTCTTCGACACGGGACGCGCACAGCCGCGTGCTCGCCGAATGGACCGCACCGGACGGAACCGCGCAGCACGGCACGGTCGTGGCGGACCTCAAGACCCCGCACCACGGCGACCACTTCGCCCTGTGGACCGACGGGCACGGCCGCATAGTCGGCCGCCCGCTGGACTCCGTCACCGCCGCCACGCACGCCGTGCTGGCCGGTTTCGGCGCTGCCGCGCTGGCCGCGGGCTCGGTGGAGGGCGGCAGGCGGATGATCGTCTGGCGCATGGTCCGCCGCCGTTACGCCCGTTGGGACCAGGCATGGGACAAGGCGGGCCCCGACTGGGGCAGGACCGGCACCGGCAGCTGACCGGCTTGCCACTCCGGTCAACCCACCCTCGCCGCGCACGCTACGGTGGACCGGCCGGACTGTTCGGCACCGTCGTGAGAGGCAGGCCGTGATCCCGACGGGGTTTCAGGACGGCCTCGCACGACCCGCGTACGACGAGGTGGGGACAGAACAGCGCCATGGCACAGGGCACGGTCCAGGTGACGCACACCGGCACCTCGCGGTGGCGGCGCCGCACGGGTGAGTACGCATCGCTGGCCGCCGCCCTCGAAGCCGCGGCCGACGGCGATGTCCTCACCGTGGCTCCCGGCACCTACCGGGAGAACCTGGTGGTGCAGCGGGCGGTGACACTGCGCGGCCCCGAGGGCTCCCCCGGTTCGGTGCGGATCGCGCCGGTGGACGGAGTACCCCTGACCGTGCGCGCCTCCGCGGTGGTGCAGGACCTGCATGTGGAGGGCCAGGACTCCGCCGCCCCCGCCCTTCTCGTCGAGGACGGCATCCCCGAGCTGCTGGACGTGCGGATCGTCACCCGCTCCTCGGCCGGGATCGAGGTGCGCGGCGGTGCCCGCCCGACGGTGCGCCGCTGCACGGTCGACAATCCGGCCGGTATCGGTATCGCCGTACTCGACGGCGGTGGTGGGGTGTTCGAGGAGTGCGAGATCGTCTCGGCCGGCCAGGCGGGGGTGTCCGTACGCGGTGGCGCGCATCCGCGGCTGGAGCGTTGCCGGGTGCACCACGCCTCCGGCGCAGGTCTGTCGGCGACCGGCGAGGGCTCCTCGCTGGAGGCGATCGGCTGCGAGGTGTACGAGGTCAAGGGGTCCGGGGTGCAGATCACCTCGCGGGCCTCGGCACACCTCACCGACTGCGATGTGCACCGTACGACCGCGGACGGCGTCACCCTCGACACCGACGCGGTGCTCACGCTCGCGGACTGCCGCATCCACGACATCCCGGAGAACGCGGTCGACCTGCGGTCCCGCTCGGTGCTCACGCTGACGCGCACGAGCGTGCGGCAGTTCGGGCGCAACGGCCTGTCGGTGTGGGATCCGGGCACGCGTGTGGACGCCAACCAGTGCGAGATCTTCGACAGCACCGGCGACTACCCCGCGGTGTGGGTCAGCGACGGCGCCACAGCGGTGCTCGACTCCTGCCGGGTGCACGACGTGCCGGACGCCCTGTTCGTCCTGGACCGCGGCTCGCGCGTGGACGTCGTCGACAGCGATCTGTCGCAGGTGCGCAACACGGCGGTGTCGGTGAGCGACGGCGCCACAGCACAGCTCGACGACTGCCGGATCCGGGACGCCGCGACGGGCGCCTGGTTCCGTGACCACGGCAGCGGCGGCACCCTGTCCGGCTGCACCGTGGACGGCACCCAGACCGGGGTGATCGTCACCAAGGGCGCCGACCCCACCATCGAGCGGTGCACGGTCACCTCGCCCGCCGAGGCCGGCTTCTATGTGTCGGCCGGCGGCCGCGGCAGCTTCCACAACTGCCGGGTGACCGGCAGCGGGGGCTACGGCTTCCATGTGATCGACGGCTGCCGCGCCACGCTGAAGAAGTGCCGTACGGAGCGCTGTGCCCGCGGTGGGTACGAGTTCGCCGAAGGCGGCGGCGCGAACTCGGGCGCGGGCCCGGTCACCGAGGACTGCACCAGCGACGAGAGCGCGCGGCCCGAGCCCCCGGCGCACGAGACCGCCGTACAGACGTCGTCCCAGTCCCCCGGCCTGCTCGGCGCCATCCCGGGGCAGCGCACCACCGAGCAGGAGCCGCTCGTCGCCACCCCGCAGCCCGAGCAGCCGACGCGGACGTCGAAGGCCGTCCTCGGTGAACTCGACGCGTTGGTGGGCCTGGAGAGCGTCAAGCGCGAGGTGCGGGCCCTCACCGACATGATCGAGGTGGGCCGGCGTCGGCAGCAGGCGGGCCTGAAGGCGGCCTCCGCCCGGCGTCATCTGGTCTTCACCGGCTCCCCCGGCACCGGCAAGACGACGGTGGCGCGTCTGTACGGCGAGATCCTGGCCTCGCTCGGCGTGCTGGAGAAGGGCCATCTCGTCGAGGTGTCCCGGGTCGACCTGGTCGGCGAGCACATCGGCTCCACCGCCATCCGCACCCAGGAGGCCTTCGACCGGGCGCGCGGCGGAGTGCTGTTCATCGACGAGGCGTACGCGCTGTCGCCGGAGGACTCCGGCCGAGACTTCGGCCGCGAGGCCATCGACACGCTGGTGAAGCTGATGGAGGACCACCGGGAGGCGGTGGTGGTGATCGTCGCGGGCTACACGGCCGAGATGGACCGGTTCCTGTCCGTCAACCCCGGGGTGGCATCCCGCTTCTCACGGACCATCACCTTCGGCGACTACGGCCCCGAGGAGCTGCTGCGGATCGTGGAGCAGCAGGCCGAGGAGCACGAGTACCGGCTGGCGGAGGGCGCCTCCGAGGCACTCGTGAAGTACTTCACGGCGATCCCCAAGGGCCCCGCGTTCGGCAACGGCCGCACCGCGCGGCAGACCTTCGAGGCGATGGTGGAGCGGCATGCGGGCCGGGTGGCCCAGCTTGCGGAACCGAGCACGGACGACCTCACCCTGCTCTACGAGGAAGACCTGCCGGAACTGCCCTGAGTCCGGTCGCCGGTCCTGCCCGACTCCTCGCCGCCACCCCGGGTACGGGGGGCCGGGACGTCCGGCGGCCGGAGCCGCGCCAGCAGCCGTTCGCGCTCCTCGGCGAAAGCGGGGTCGGCCTGGTAGTCGGAGTGTCCGAGGATCGGCGCGGGCAGCGGGTGCTCCGCGGTGCGGCCGTACGCCAGCGGGTCGCGCAGCGCGTCCCGGTCGACCTGCTCGCCGCAGTCGCCGGGCAGCCGGACCGGGCCGCCGATGGGGTCGGTGCGGCGGTGGAGGTTGCGCCAGCAGTCGACCTCGTGGTGCAGGGAACTGAGGGCGGCCGGGCCGAAGTGGGCCGGGAACCACCGCCCGTACAGGCGCTCCAGCGGTGAGCCGTACGTCAGCAGTGCGACCCGCTTGCGGACCGACGGCTTCAGCTGCCAGGCCGCGGCGGCGGCCAGCACACTGCCCTGGGAGTGCCCGGACAGCACCAGCCGTCCGCCGGTCGTGCGGGTCCAGGTGACCATGCGCCAGGTCAGGTCGGGCACCGCCCGCTCGGCATAGCAGGGCGGCGCGAAGGGATGGGCGGCGCGCGGCCAGAACGTGCCGACGTCCCAGAGGATGCCGATGGTGCGCCGGGCGGAGGGGTCCTTGTAGGCGCGGCGCCCCCAGGTGACGAAGAGTATGAAGCCGAAGCCGATGAGCCAGGACCCGAGGGCCTGCGCGGTCTCGGCGCCGCCCTGGACGAAGGCGTATGTCCCATCGGCCGCCTCGGCGGGGACGTCCTTGGTCGTCAGGGCGCCGGCCAGGGCCCCGGCCCCGAACAGCAGCGTCACGGCTGAGGTGATGCCGATCAGGAGGGGTGCCCGGTCGGTCAGGGCGGCCATCGCGCGGGTGCTCGCGATACGGCGGGTGCGGGAGGTGTCCTTGGGCTCTCCCGGGTAGTCGAGTTCCACTGTGCTCATCTCGGCGTGCCGCCGCTGCCAGGTGCGCCAGGCCAGCCAGACGCCGAGGGCCAGCAGGACGATGAGCAGCGGCGGGATCACGGAGGCCTGCCAGGTGAGCAGGACGGGCGGGCCGAGCACCGTGTCCCGGGTGCCGTCCAGCCAGTCGGCGACGCGCTGGGCGACGCCTCCGGACATCACGCCGCCCAGCGCGCAGGCCAGCGTGGCGACGGCGGGACCGGCCTGGCCGCGCAGGGCGGTGCGCGTGTCGGGGTGGGTGCGGTAGAGGACGCGGGCCACCAGGGCGAGCGCGATCACCAGCAGGCCCTGCACGAGGGCGATACCGCCGAAGGTCATGTCGCCGGGCAGCCGGCCCGCCGACTGCCAGCTCGGCCGCGACCAGCCGGCGTACAGCAGGGTCAGGGCGAGCAGGATGAGTGAGCCCGCCGGCAGCCAGCGCACCAGGGTCGCGTCGAGTTCGCGGTCGAGTCGGCGCTCGGTGCGGCCGCGTCGGCACACCACCCAGACCACAACGACCGCGCCCACGACGAGCGTTGCGTCCAGCAGCAGGCCCAGCGCCTCCAGGACGGCCGGGCCGCCGGAGCGGCGGTCGTAGCGGGCGGCGGAGGTGCCTACGGCGGCGGCCACGGTCAGGAAGCCCGCGGCGGTGTGCGCGGCGCGCAGCCGGGCGACCAGGCGACGCCCGTACCAGAAGCCGGGGCGGCCCAGGCCGGTGCGGCCGGTCTCCTCCTCGGGTTCGGCGTTGCGGGACATCGGCTGCTGGGACTCGTACGCGCTCCAGGTGCGGTTGGACAGGTACCACAGCAGGCCCGTCAGCACGGCGGGCACCAGACAGGCGATGCCCAGACGCCGCCCGGGCTGGGTCCACCAGCCGTCACCGGAGCCGGCCGGGGAGAGGAATCCCAGCCAGGAGTGCCGCTCGGCGCACGCGCGTGTGCCCGCGCACTGCCAGGCCGCCAGGTCGAGGGCGACCTCGCAGGCGGCGGCGACCAGGAGCACGGTCAGGGTGAGGGCGGCCAGCCGGACCAGCAGGCCGTACAGGCGGACCGTCCGGTGGCGCCCGCGAGTGGTGGGGCGCATCCAGTGAGCGAGGTTGACCACCATGAAGGGCAGCAACAACAGCCACAGGGCGCGGGCGCCGTTGCCGGAGGTGAGGTTGCACCAGACGTACGCCTCGGGCACCGGCTTGCCCCGGTAGTCCTCGGGGCGGGCCTCCGCGTCGGCGTCGTCGACCCGCCGGTAGACGGCCGCCGTCGCGTCGCCGGTGATCCGGACGGTACGCGGATCACCGAGCATCTCCTCCGGTGTGGTGCCGCCGACCCCGTGGACCAGGAGTTCGAGGGCGGTCTCGGCCGCTTCGGGCGGCCGGGCGGGCGCGCCGGGCTCACCGGGAGCCGCGTCTTCCTGTGCACGTTCCACTGTTCTGCACTTCCCCCGTGCCGTGTGTGGCGTGTGTCATGTGCAGGCACAAGGATCTCCCCATCGGGAGGCGCGTACACCTATGGTCACGGAATCTCCCCGATACGTGTGACAGTGGCGTACGGAAGATCACGGAGTGAAGGGAGCCATCTGTGGCGCGACCTGCGGCAACCCATGCGAGGATGGGGCGTCCTCGGCCCCCGGGGCGGGGAGAAAGTCCCCGTCGGAGCGGGTTCGGACGGCGTGTCGGGCGGGTTATGGGATGTTGGGACGAAAGGAACCGGAGCGGACGTGAGTGAGAATCAGAACCTCCTCGCGGAGCAGCGCCGCGCCCTGATCCTCGACGAGGTGCGGCGCCGCGGCGGGGTCCGCGTCAACGAACTCACCCGCAAGCTCGGCGTCTCGGACATGACGGTCCGTCGCGACCTCGACGCACTGGCCCGCCAGGGTGTGGTGGAGAAGGTGCACGGCGGCGCGGTGCCCGTGGTCGAGGCGAGCACGCATGAGCCCGGCTTCGAGGCCAAGTCCGGTCTGGAGCTGACCGCCAAGGAGGACATCGCGCGGGCGGCGGCCGAACTGGTCGCGCCGGGCACGGCGATCGCGCTGTCGGGGGGTACGACGACCTTTGCGCTCGCCCATCAGCTGGTCGACGTCCCCGACCTGACGGTGGTCACCAACTCTGTGCGGGTGGCCGACGTCTTCCACACGGCACAGCGCACGTCCGGTCAGCGCCAGGGTGCGGCCACGGTGGTGCTGACCGGCGGAGTGCGCACCCCGTCCGACTCGCTGGTGGGGCCGGTGGCCGATCAGGCCATCGCCGCACTCCACTTCGACGTGCTGTTCCTGGGTGTGCACGGCATATCGGTCGAGGCCGGCCTGTCGACGCCGAACCTGGCGGAGGCCGAGACCAACCGCAGGCTGGTGCAGTCCGCACGGCGTGTCGTGGTGGTGGCCGACCACACCAAGTGGGGCACGGTGGGCCTGAGTTCGTTCGCCGCGCTGGAGCAGGTCGACACGCTGGTGACGGACGCCGGGCTGGCGACGGAGGCGCGCGCGGAGATCTCCGAGCACCTGCGGCGCCTGGTAGTGGCCGGTGAGGCCGGGAACGGTACAGACACCTGACGGTCCCCCGGCTATGGTGGCGCTGCCCGTTGCTCGTCCGCTTCCGCCAGGGATTCCGTTCCCGTAGGAGGTCTTCGTCCATGGCACACCGACTGCGCCCGGTGGGGCTCGACTTCATCGGGACCGCTCCGCTGCGTCTGGTGTTCGCCCGGGTGGTGGCCGCGCCTCCCGAGGCCGTCTTTCACGCTCTCGCGGATGACGTGGAGGGCTTGTCCGAGTGGTTCTGGGCGGTGGCATCGGCCCGGCCGACCGGTGACGGCGCGGGACGCGAGGTCCGGCTGCGGGGCGGTACACGGTTCGAGGAGACGATCCTCGCCGCCGAGTCCCCCGAGGTGTACGCCTACCGCGTCGACGTCACCAACGCGCCCGGAGCCCGTGCCGTGGTCGAGGAGTGGCTCCTGACGCCCGACGGGACGGGTACGCGCGTGCAGTGGACGTTCGCCGCCGACGGCAGCGCGCCGTTCCGGTTCGTTCTGAAGCTGGCGCGGGCAGGGATGGGCCGCTCGTTCCGCGGCGCGGTCGCGGCGCTGGACCGCCGGCTCGCTTCGACACCTGCCTGACGAAGGGTCCGCAGCGGCTGCCTGACGGAGGTCGTCAGGCAGCCCGGCTGACGGCAGCCGTCGGCGCTCCCGCGGCCAAGGCGCTCATCCCCGCAGCGGGTCAGTGCTCCCAGACACCCGTCTTCAGCAGCGAGGCGATCGCCGCCGTGTACGGGGCGATGTCCAGGCCCTGGTCGGCCAGCCAGGTGTCCGAGTAGTACTTGTCGAGGTAGCGGTCACCCGGGTCGCACAGCAGGGTGACCACGCTGCCCGTCCGGCCCTCGGCCACCATCTCGGCGACGATCTTCAGCGCGCTCCACAGACCGGTGCCGGTGGAGCCGCCCGCCTTGCGCCCGATGGCCTGCTCCAGCGCCCGTACGGCGGCCACGCTCGCCGCGTCGGGGACCTTCATCATCCGGTCGATGGCGCCCGGCACGAAGCTCGGCTCCATGCGCGGGCGCCCGATGCCCTCGATGCGCGAGCCGCAGTCGCACGTGACGTCCGAATCGCCGGTCGTCCATCCCTCGAAGAAACACGAGTTCTCCGGATCGGCGACACAGATGCGGGTGTCGTGCTGCATGTAATGCACATAGCGCGCGAGGGTCGCCGAGGTGCCTCCGGTGCCCGCCGTGGCGACGATCCACGCGGGTTCCGGAAATCGTTCCAACTCCAGTTGGCGGAAGATGGATTCGGCGATGTTGTTGTTGCCGCGCCAGTCCGTGGCCCGCTCCGCGTAGGTGAACTGGTCCATGTAGTGGCCGCCGGTGTCGACCGCCAGGGCTGCGGACTCCTCGTACATCTTGCGGGGGTCGTCCACGAAGTGGCACTGCCCGCCGTGGAATTCGATCAGTCGGCACTTCTCGGCGCTTGTCGTGCGTGGCATGACCGCGATGAAGGGCACGCCGATGAGCTTCGCGAAGTACGCCTCCGAGACGGCCGTCGAGCCGCTGGACGCCTCGATCACCGGGCGGCCGGGCCGAATCCAGCCATTGCAGAGGCCGTACAGGAACAAGGAGCGCGCGAGCCGGTGTTTGAGGCTGCCGGTCGGGTGGGTCGACTCGTCCTTCAGATACAGGTCGATGCCCCACTTCTCGGGCAGCGGGAAGCGCAGCAGATGGGTGTCGGCCGAGCGGTTGGCATCGGCCTGGACCTTGCGTACGGCCTCTTTGAGCCAGCCCCGGTACGCCGCGTCGCTGTGGTCGACGTCCAGGGTGGACAGGGATTCGGCGGTCCGTGCCTGCTGAGGGGTACTCATCGGCGGGGCTCCTTCGGATTGTGCCGACGCCGGTTCACATGGTCGGACGCCTCGATCATAAGCACCTTCCGCACGCTTCTCACCTGCATAAACACACCTTTGAGGACCTCAAAGGAACCCCTGGGGCACGGCCGTACGGCGCCGCGGGGGCGCATCGCCACGTGTGCTCCCGCCCCTCTTCGCCGGGTCGTCGTGCGTACTGGTGCTCGACGCCGGGGGCGTGCAGACTGCACCGCACGGGACCACCGTCCCGAGCGGGGTGCACACTGGATCACGACCCATGCGGATCTCGACAGGGCATCCGAAAGCGCACAAGGGGGCGGGGCATCATGGCGGAGCCGGAGTTCACGGCCACGGGCGTGCGGATCGGGAAGAGGCTGCGCTCGCTCACCCGGGCCGGGCAGGTCCGGATCAGCGGCGGCAGGCTCGAGTTGCTCACCAGTTACGGCAGCGAGATCGACAGTGCCCCGGTGCAGGCGGTGCGCGCGTCGAAGCCCTGGTTCGCCCACGAGGACCGGGCGTTGGCCGACGTCAACGGAACGCGTTACCTGCTCACCCTCGGCGAGCACGATCCCGCGCCGGGAAAGCCGGGGCCGCCCTCGGCGCGCCGGTTCATCGAGGCGGTACGCAAGGCGGCGGGGCGCAGCGGCTAGGCGGTCGCCGGTCCACGAACGCAGAGCGGCCTTCCGTGCCGCGAGTTGCGGGACCGCACCCCCTGAGTCACGCTGTTCTCACATCACTCTGGGTTTACCGGCGATAACGCTGCGAACCAGCCCGCCGGCCACCTCAGCAGGCGGCCGTTCCACTCAGCCACTCTGCTGGATCCGATCTCCGTCTTCTTCCGGAACCCAATTCGGGGAGTCGCAGCCGTGATCAGCCAGCCAAGCAGGCATTGCACGGTGGAGCTCCAAGCCCTGCCGTCGCGGATCGGCCAGGTCCGCAGAATCGTCTCTGCGCAATTGCGCTACTGGCATCTCGACCCCTTGATAGCCCCAGCCGCGCTCGGTGTGACCGAGCTCCTGACCAACGTCCACCGGCATGCCCAGCCCGACAAGCTGTGCACCGTGGAGATCGAGCTGCTGCTCGACCGGCTGACCGTCTCGGTGCACGACCACGATCCCCGCCTCCCCGAGGTGGGGGACGCGGACCTCTTCGCCACCTGCGGACGCGGCCTCGCCATGGTCGCCGCGGTGAGCGAGAGCTGGGGAGTGCGCCCGAACGGTGAGTCGGGCAAGGTCGTGTGGTTCACACTTCCGGCGCCCGCGCCCGCAGTGGCGGTGCCCGTCCTTCCGCCGTACGACACTGCCCGCGAGAGCACCCGCAGGCACACCGTCGACGGACGCAGGCCCGGACACGCTCCCGCCCGGTCGGCCGTTGCCGGCTGACCGGGCGGTGACCCCCTCCGCGGGCGGTCGCGTCACTCGGTGGCGATGGCGCGCAGCACGTCCAGGCGCGCCGCCCGCCGGGCCGGACGCAGGCCCGCGAGGGCTCCGGCCGCGAGGCCCACCAGTGCCACCACCGCCAGCTGGAGCGGCGGGACCGCGAAGGCGAACGCGCTGTCTGCGGCCCCGTCGGCGGCCTCGACGAGCACCCAGCCGAGGAACGCGCCGAGCGCGAGTCCGCCGGCCGTGCCGAACGCGGCGACCAGGACCGACTCCCAGCGGACCATGGCGCGCAACTGCGCGCGGGTCTGGCCGACGGCCCGCAGCAGGCCCAGTTCACGGGTGCGCTCGTGGATGGCCAGCGTGAGTGTGTTGGCGATGCCGAGCAGGGCGATGAGCACCGCGAGCGCGAGCAGTGCGTAGACCAGGGTCAGCATCATGTCGATGCCACCGGCCGAGGACTGTGCGTACTTGTTACGGGTCTGCACCTCGGGATTTCCGTACTGCGCGGCCACCTTCTCGACCGCTGCCTTGCCCTCGTCGGTGCTCACGCCTTCCTTGAAGGAGACGGCGACGAGGGTGTCGGAGTCCTGGGTGCGGTGCGGGGCCCAGGCGGCGCGCGTGATGACGTAGTCGCCGGCGAGTTCCGACTGCCCGTAGACCGCGCGGACGGTGAACGTCTCCTGCTTGCCGTCGGTGAAGGTCAGCCGAGTGGTGTCCCCGGTCTTCAGGTGCTGCTTGTCGGCCTCGTTCTTCGTGAGGGCGATGCCGTCGGTGCCCAGATCGCCGAGGGAGCCGTGGACGGTGCCCAGGTCGAAGACCTTGCCGAGCGTGACCGGGTCGGTGACCGTCAGGGCGCGTCCCTTGCCGTCGACCTCGGCGACGCCGCGGCCCAGGCCGACGGCGTCCTCGACGACCGCCTGGCGCGCGATCGCGGGCGCCAGCCTCGGGCTGAGCCCGCTGCCGCCCGCGCCGAACGACGGGGTGCTGACCGCGATGTCGCCCGCGAAGGACCGGGAGACGGTCTGGTCCATGGTGGCCTTGAGCGAGGCGCCGAAGACCGTGAACAGGGAGACGACGGCCACGCCGATCATGAGCGCGCCGGCGGTGGCGGCGGTCCGCTTCGGGCTGCGCAGGGCGTTGCGCCGGGCGAGGCCGCCCGTGACGCCGCGCAAAGTGTCGAGCGGGGCACCGAGCAGACGTACGGCCGTGGTGGACGCGACCGGGCCGAGAACCACGAACGCGGCGAGTGCCAGCACCGCGCCGAGGCCGGCCAGCCACAGGGACGGGGTCACGAGGACGCCGGCCAGCGTGCTTCCGAGGGCCAGCGCGGCCAGGCCGCCGCCGACGACGGCGCGGGTCCGGGAGGCGCCGGACTGGTCGACGGCCGTCTCGCGCAGTGCTGCCAGCGGTGCGGTGCGTCCGGCGCGGACGGCGGGCAGCAGCGCGGAGCCGAGGCAGACCAGGATGCCGACCACGAGCGGCAGCAGCATGGACAGGCCGCTGATCACCAGAGCGCCGTCGGGGAAGGGGAAGCCGATGGCGGGGAACAGTGCTTGCAGCCCTGCCGCGATGCCGATGCCGCCCGCGAGGCCGGCGGCCGACGCGGTGACGGCGACGGCGCTCGCCTCGACGAGGGTCGAGCCGGTGACCTGGCGGCGGGAGGCCCCGAGGGCCCGCAACAGGGCGTTCTCGCGGGCCCGTTGGGCGACGACGATCGCGAAGGTGTTGTGGATGGAGAAGGTTGCCACCAGGAGCGCGATGCCGGAGAACACCAGCAGGAAGCTGGTGAAGAGGGTCAGGAACTGGCTGGAGACCATGTCGGTGTTCTCCTGGGCCGACTCCTGGCCGGTGATCGCCTCGACTCCCTTGGGCAGTACGGATGTCAGCCGGTCGACGAGTTCCGCCTGAGAGATGCCGGGTCCGGCCCGCACGCGCAGGCTCGCGGCCTCGCCCGGCTTGGCGGTGAGGTACTTCTCGGCGTCGGCCTGCGTCATCCCGGTGAAGGTCACCTGGGCCATGCCGTCCTCGCCGCCGAAGGTCGCCAGACCCACGACGGTGACCTTGACGGGATCGGGGGTGCGCAGGGTCGTGGTGTCGCCGATCGTGAGGTGACCCTTCTCGGCGGCTCCCCGGTTGACGATGACCTCGCCGGACCTGGCGGGGGCGCGTCCCTCGGCGAGTTCGTACGCGTTGAGTTCGGGGTCGGAGATCCAGTTGCCCGCGAGGGTGGGCGGGCCCTGGCCGCCGATGGGCTTGCCGTTGGAGCCGACGAGCTGGCCCGCGCCCTGGATGTCGGGCACGGCGGCGGCGACACCGGGCGTGTTCTCGATCGCCTTCACCAGGCCGATGTCCACGGGCCTGCGCACACCCTGGCTCTCACCGGGCGCGGTGATGGTGTCGGCGCTGCGGACGACGGCGTCGGTGCCGCTGGTCGCCTTGCCGAACATGGTGTCGAAGCCGGCTCGCAGCGTGTCGCCCATGACCAGGGTGCCGGCGAGGAAGGCGACGCCGAGGAACACCGCCAGGAACGTACCGGCGAAGCGTCGCTTGTGGGCGCGCAGCGAGGACACGCTGATGCGCACGGCCGCGTTCATGACGGCGCTCCCTTGCTGTCGAAGGCCTTCATCCGGTCGAGGACCTTGTCCGCGGTCGGGGCCTGCATCCGGTCCACGAGGCGGCCGTCGGCGAGGAAGACGACCTCGTCGGCGTGCGCGGCGGCGACCGGGTCGTGGGTGACCATCACGACCGTGCGGTCCATCTGGCGCACCGCACGGCCGAGCAGGTGCAGCACCTCCTCGCCGGAGCGCGAGTCGAGGTTGCCGGTGGGTTCGTCGGCGAAGACGACATCGGGCTGTCCGGCGAACGCCCGGGCCACGGCGACGCGTTGCTGCTGTCCGCCGGAGAGCTCGGAGGGCCGGTGGTGGAGACGGTCACGCAGGCCGACGACGTCGACGAGAGCGTCGATCCACTGCCGATCGCCCTTGCCGGCCGCCAGGTCCATGGGCAGCGTGATGTTCTCCGCGACCGTCAGGGTCGGGATCAGGTTGAAGGCCTGGAAGACGAAGCCGATGCGGTCGCGGCGCAGCAGGGTGAGGCGGCGGTCGTCCAGGGTGCTCAGCTCGGTGTCGCCGATGAAGGCGGCGCCGGAGGTGAGCGTGTCGAGGCCCGCCGCGCAGTGCATCAGGGTGGACTTGCCGGACCCCGAGGGGCCCATGATCGCGGTGAAGCGGCCGGCCGGAAAGCCGATGCTCACCCCGTCGAGGGCCCGCACGGTGGTGTCGCCGGAGCCGTACACCTTGACGGCGTCGGCGACACCCGCGGCGTGACGCGTGGCGGTCACGGTGGTCCCGACCGGCAGGGTGCTCATGCCGCACCGCCCTTGCCGATACGCCCGAACTGCTCGTCCAGGACGGACAGTCGGCGCCAGTACTCGTCCTCGTCGATCTCGCCGGAGGCGAAGCGGCGGCCGAGCACGGCGATCGGGGAGTCACCGCGGGGCCGTACGTCGTCCATCGCGCGCCACGGTCCGATCGGTCCGCGGCGGCCGCGCCAGACGGTGCGGCGCAGGACGGACACGACTGCGATCACGACGGCCGCCCAGATCAGCGGGAAGAAGAGGATCCACGGGCCGGGTCCGCCGTCCCAGTTCGCCAGGGTCTGCATCTCAGTCATCTCCTCGGTGCGTTTCTCGTGATGACTTGAGGCTCGCTCCGGGAGGGGGTCCGAGTCGTCGTACGGCCAGCGGCAGTGCGTGTACCTCCGCGGGAGTACGCGGGGGGATGTGCGCCTGCTTCCGCCGGTCCCGATTCCACGTCGCGACTTCTGTACCTACTAGTATGTACTTCTGTACCTAGTAGTAGGTACAGTGCCGTCATGAGCACTCCGGACCGACTCATCGACGCCACCCGTGAGCTGCTGTGGGAGCGCGGTTACGTGGGCACCAGCCCCAAGGCGATCCAGCAGCAGGCGGGCGCCGGACAGGGCAGCATGTACCACCACTTCAAGGGCAAGCCCGACCTCGCCCTGGCCGCGATCCGCCGCACCGCCGAGGACATGCGCGCTACTGCCGCGGAGGTACTGAGCGGACCCGGCTCGCCGTACGAGCGCATCGAGGCGTATCTGCGTCGCGAGCGCGACGTGCTGCGCGGCTGTCCCGTCGGGCGGCTGACCATGGACCCCGACATCATCGCGAGTGCCGAGCTGCGGGCCCCGGTCGACGAGACGATCGACTGGCTGTGCGAGCAGCTCGCCGGGATCGTCGAAGAGGGCCAGGAGCAGGGCCAGTTCGCGACCTCGCTCGACGGTGAGGAGATCGCCGCGACGATCGTGGCGACCGTCCAGGGCGGCTATGTGCTGGCCCGGGCGTCCGGCAACGCCGCCGCGTTCGACACCGGGGTCCGCGGGCTGCTCTCCCTGCTCGCCCCGCTGCGCTGATTCCGTTTCAGAACTTCAGGAACTCAGGACCTTCAAGAGCCTCAGACCCCTTCAAGAGCAAGGAGTGTGCCCCCGTGCACATCACCCGCAAGCGCCCCGACACCCAGCAGGGACCCGCGGAGAACTTCACCGGCACCGTGTGGCTCGACGAGGTCGCCGTCCCCCCGGCCCCGTCCCGGCTGCGGATGTTCAACGTCCGCTTCGCACCCGGCGCGCACACCGCCTGGCACCGCCATCCGCACGGCCAGGTGCTGCACGTCCTGGACGGCGAGGGTCTGGTGCAGCGCAAGGGCGGGGACGCCGAGGCGATCCGGGCGGGCGACACGGTGTGGATCGAACCCGGCGAATGGCACTGGCACGGCGCGGCGCCGCGCACCTTCATGACGCATCTCGCGGTCGTCGAGGCGGCCGAGGACGGCACGACCACGGAGTGGGACGCGCACGTCGGACCGGCCGACTACCCCGCCTGAGCCCGTAAGAGCCCCTGTTCCCGAGCCGCGAATCCGCCAGGAGGCACCGATGCACGCCCTGCAGTACGAGCTCACCTTCCCCGCCGACTACGACATGGGCATCATCCGCGACCGCGTCGCCCGCGTCGGGCACCTGCTCGACGACTGGGACGGCCTCGGCTTCAAGACCTTCCTGGTACGCGAGCGCGGCGTGGACGGCTCACCGGTCAACCAGTACGCGCCGTTCTACCTGTGGAACGGGGCCGAGGGGATGAACTCCTTCCTGTGGGGCGGAGCGTTCCAGGGGCTCGTCAACGACTTCGGCCGGCCGGTGGTGCAGCACTGGACAGGTCTCGCCTACGAGGACGGTGGCGCCGCCGGCTCCCCCGCCCTGGTCGCGCTGCGGCACCGACAACGCGTCCCGGAGGGAGTGGAACTGTCCGAGGCCATGGAGGAGGCGGCGCGCGAGGCGAAGCGGCTGGCAGGGCTGGACGGGGCGGTGTGCGCGGCCGCAGCCGTGGATCCGCGCCACTGGGAAGTCGTGCACTTCTCCCTCTGGACCCACGAGGCGCCCAAAGAGCCCGGCGAGGTCTTCCGGGTGCTGCACATGTCGGCCCCGGAGCGCGACCGCCTGCCGCGGGGCAGGCAGTGGTGAACACCGTCCGCACCGTCCTGGGAGACGTTCCGCCGCGGGAGTTGGGGGTGTGCAACGCGCACGATCACCTCTTCCTGAGCAGCCCTCAACTCCCGGGCCAGGAATTGCGCGAAGCGTCCGCCGCGCGGGCCGAGCTGGCCGCGTTCCGCACGCAGGGTGGCGGCACCGTGGTGCAGTGGACGCCGTACGGCATGGGCCGGCGCGCCGCCGACCTGCCCCTCCTCGCCCGCGACAGCGGAGTGCATGTCGTCGCCGCGACCGGCCTCCACCAAGCCGCCCACTACGGCGCGGAGTTGCTGCGGCGGTTGCGCGGGGGCCTTGCCGAGCTGTTCGTCTCGGAGCTGACGCAGGGCATCGGCACCTCCGGGGTCCGCGCCGGGCTCATCAAGGTCGCGGGGGGCTTCCACTCCCTCGACGCACACGCCCGCTGGACGATGGCCGCGGCGGCCGAAGCCCACCACGCCACCGGTGCGCCGATCGCCGTGCACCTGGAGCTGGGCACGGGCGCGCTCGACGTACTCGACCTGCTGTGCGGCGAGTTGGGGGTCGCCCCGCAGAGCGTGATCCTCGGCCACCTCAACCGCTCCCCCGACCTGGCGGTGCACCGGCAGGCAGCCGAGGCCGGCGCCCGACTCACCTTCGACGGGCCCTCCCGCGCCAACCACGCCACCGACTGGCGCATGCCCGACGCCGTACGCGCCCTCGCCGAGGCCGGGTTCGGCGACCGTCTGCTGCTCGGCGGCGACACCACGACCGCGGCCGCACGCTCGGTCGACGGCGGCCCCGGGATGCCGTACCTGCTGCGACGGGTGCGCCCGAGGCTCGAACTCGCCCTGGGCAAGGAGCTGGTGGAGCGCATCCTCACCGAGAACCCCCAGAGCGCGTTCGCCGCGGACTGGCGCTGAGCGCCCCTCTCACCAGCCGTTGTTCCCCTCACCCCGCAAGGGAGCCGCCGCCATGCCCTTCGTCCGTATCGACGCCCTGGGAGCCGACCCCGGCCGGCTGGACGCGCTCGGGGCGCACGCCCGACCGGAAGCGGAGCCTGTACCGGCGCAGTACGCCCCCTCCCCCGAGACGGCCGGCCCGCTCCCGGCGGACCTGCCCGTGGACCGTGCCGTTGCCCCGTCCGGGTGAAACCCGGGCGCTTCGAGCCCGGTACCTGTACCGGCACCTCGCGGATCGGCATCGTAGCGGGCGTCTCCGTCCCGGAATCGCAGGAGGAAGCACATGCTCGGTACCGACTTCCGTATCGGATCGCCCAACTGGATCGACCTCGGCAGCCCCGACACGACCGGAGCCGCCGCCTTCTACAGCGCGGTGTTCGGATGGGAGTTCGTCTCCGCTGGGTCCGAGGCCGGCGGGTATGGCTTCTTCCAGCACACGGGCAAGACCGTCGGCGCGCTCGGCCCGCTCAGCGAGGAGGGGGCGACGCCGGCCTGGACGACGTACTTCAAGACCGAGGACATCCAGGACACCGCCCGCAAGGTGGTCTCCGGGGGCGGCGCCGTGCGCGCCGAGCCCATGGATGTCATGGGTGAGGGGTGGCTGGCCCAGTTCACCGACCCGCAGGGCGCACAGTTCGCCGTGTGGCAGCCCGGAAAGACCAAGGGCCTGGAGAAGGCCTCCGAGGACAACACCCTGCTGTGGGTGGAACTGCACGTCCCCGACCCGGTGGCCGCCATCGGCTTCTACAACGGGCTGTTCGGCTGGCGGTCGGAGGAGATGGAGGCACCCGGCATGACCTACCGGGTGCTCAGCATCCAGGCCGGCGACCAGCAGGACGGCACCTTCGGCGGTGTGGCCCCGTTGCAGGAGGGGCAGGGGGACGCGCGCTGGGTGCCGTACTTCTCGGTGGCGGACGCCGATGCCCTCGCCACGTCCGTGGAGAGCAACGGCGGGAGCGTGCTGATGCCGGCCGCCGACGTGCCCGACGTCGGCCGGATCGCATGGCTGGCCGACCCGTACGGCGCCGTGTTCGCCGTTCTCAAGCCGAACCCGCGTCAGGGCTAGATGAGTTGACCGCAGCGGACCGTCACCGGATCCGGATCACAGGTCCGACAAGGTGACGTCCGCGCGCGGACGAGGGCGCGGCCCCGAAGGGTGGCCGCGCTCGGTGAATTCGTCGACGACGGCCTACGTCCAGGGGGTGTTTCAAAAGTCCCGTGCGGTGCCCGCGGTGTTCGGT
Source organism: Streptomyces sp. NPDC005485 (assembly GCF_040606085.1). Taxonomy (NCBI): domain Bacteria; kingdom Bacillati; phylum Actinomycetota; class Actinomycetes; order Kitasatosporales; family Streptomycetaceae; genus Streptomyces; species Streptomyces sp. NPDC005485. The sequence continues at coordinate 30,660 of NZ_JBEXDZ010000074.1, forward strand.
GCGTGCCCTCGGCGTGCCGGACGAAGGCTCTCGTACTGGACGTACTTGGGGCTTCGGCCGGTGCGGCGAGGGTGCGTGCCGGGCGCCGCGGGTGCTGTGCGGGGCTTTCAAAACACCCCCTAGACCCGTGCCAATGCGCCGAGCGGGTCGTCGAGCACGGGCTGCCACGCCAACTCGGCCGCCCCCACCAGGCTGTTGTGGTCCAGCGTGCAGGCGAGGATCGGTACTCCACCGCTCTGCCCCCAGAGGCTGCGGTCGGCGACGACGGCCCTGAGCCGGTGCGGATCGGCGTCGAGCAGGGTGCGGTGCAGACCGCCGAGGATGATCCGGTCGGGGTTGAGGATGTTGACCAGCCCGGCAAGTCCCAGTCCCAGGCGGTCGATCAGCGCCTCGACGGCCATACGGACGACCGGGTCGGCGTACTCGCCGCGGATGAGGTCGTTGGCCTGCTGGAGCAGCGACACCACCGGGCCGGGCTCCCGGCCCGCCGCGGTGAGGAAGGCCAGCGGGTCCGCCTCGACGTCGAGACACCCGCGGCTGCCGCAGTAGCAGGGGCGGCCCTCGGGGTTGACGGTGAGGTGGCCGACTTCGAGGGCGAGACCCGAACTGCCTGTGTGCAGACGGCCGTCGAGGACCAGCGCGCCGCCGACACCCCGGTGTCCGGTGGCCACGCACAGCAGGTCGCGGGCGCCGCGACCGGCGCCGTGGCGATGCTCGGCGAGCGCGGCGAGGTTGACGTCGTTGGCCGCGAACGCGGGCCCCTCGATGCCGGCCGCGCGCACCCGCTCGGCGAAGATCTGCCGCACGGGTGCGCCCGCGGGCCAGGCCAGGTGCAGCGGGTTGAGGGCGAGCCCGTCCGGTTCGGCCACCGCCGACGGCACGGCGAGCCCGGCGCCCACGCACCGCCGCCCGGTCCCGCGCAGCAGCTCGGCCCCGGCCTCGACGACCGAGCCCAGCACCTTCGCCGGATCGGCGTCGACGGTCTCGCAGCCGGGCGCGGTGGCGACGATACGGCCGCCCAGTCCGACCAGCGCGGCGCGGAACCCGTCGGCGTGCACCTGCGCGGCCAGCGCCACCGGGCCGTCCTCGGCGACCTCCAGCCGGTGCGAGGGGCGCCCCTGTGAACCGGCCTCCGCGGCTGGCCGCGCGTCCACCCTGATCAGCCCCAGCGCCTCCAGCTCGGCGGCCACCGCGCCCGCCGTCGCCCGGGTGACCCCCAACTCGGCGGTGAGCACGGCACGCGTGGGCGCACGTCCGGTGTGCACCAGTTCGAGGGCCGGGCCGAGAGCGCCACGCCCCCGGTCCAGCCGCGTCCGCGTGGTCCCCGTCGACCCCGTGGTCCCTTCCCCCGTCGCCCGGGGGCCCGCCTTGCCGTTCATGAGGGCGAGTCTCCCATGATCCCGATGGTCGGTGTCCTACGCGGTGGGGAGGCGGAGGTGGGCGAGGACGACGTCACGGACCTGGCGGACGGCCGCCGGATCGAGCACCGCGAGGGCGGGGAGGGCGTGGTGCCAATGGCCGGTGGCAAGCGTCTCCGCAACCAGGTCCCGGGCGCGCGCCCCGGCGTCCTCGGGGTCGCGGGGCGGCGAGAGCGAGGCCAGGCGCCAGATCACGGGGAGAAAGTAGGGGGCTTGGATACGGGTCAGCGTCGCCAGTGGCGCCTGGCGGGCCTGGACGAGGTGGGCGGCGAGCAACCCGAAGGCCTCCGCGCGCTCCGGTTCCTCCAGGAAGGCGGCGGCCGTGTGGACCGCGTCCCCGTACCGGCCGAGCGCGGCCAACGTCAGCGCGAAGGCGGCGTCCTCGTCGAGGTCGGCCGGTTCGGCCGGGCCCTTGACCCGGTCGAGTGCCTCGATCATCCACCGGTCGGATTCCTCGGGATCAGTGGGGTGCGCCAGCAGGCAGGACAACAGGGGCAACTGCGACCGGTGACTCATCTGCGGACTCAGGACGGCAGTGGTCAGGGCATCCGCCAACGCCGAGGTGTGTGCCGGGTCGTGGCCGCGCAGTGCGCCGAGGAGATCGGCGAGTTCGATCACGGCGGTGGGCCGGTCCGGGTTCTGCAAGGCGTCAAGGACGTATGTCTCCGCCAGAGCGGTCACGTCGGGGGCGGCGTCCTCATCGTCGGCAACCCATGCGAGCGGTACGTACGCCGAGGGGTGGACCACGTCGGCCATGTCCCTCGCCCAGCTGCCCTCACCCGTGCGCCAGAGCGCCTCCATCACCGGCTCGCAGGGGCCGGGTCCCTCCAGCGCCAACCAGGTGTGCGCGGCATCGCGCGCAAGGTTCGCCGCCTGCGCGGGATGCGACTCGGCCAGGGCGCTCGCCACGAGCGCCGTCGCCGCCGTGCGGACGTGCTCCTCGTCCACGCACCGCAGGATCGACTCGCTGCCGAGCGGATCCCCGGCCGTGGCCAGGGCCACGGCGAGTTCTCCCAGGCGCTCGTCGCGCCCCCGGTCGGTTCGTCCCTCCCGCGCCGACCATCGCTCGGCCTCGCAGACCAACTCCGCCGCGGCGGCCGGCTCCTGGACGGCCAGCCGCTCCGCCCGCGCGGCCAGGACCTCCACCATCGGCCAGGCGCTCTTCGCCTCGGCCAACTCCAGCAGCACCCTCTCCCATTGGCCGTCCCGCTCCGGCACCGCCGCCAGGGATGTGAACACCTCCGTCAGAGCAAATCCGATCGGCGGAAGGGCGTCCCAGAGGCTCAGCAGCCACCGCAGCGCCGTGGCTGCCCGGCCTTCGGCCACGTGGTGTGCAGCGATGGCCAAAATCCCCTCCGCCGACTGGAACAGCAGATCCACCGCCACCGAGGCGTCCGCCAATTGGCGGCGCATGTCGGTCAGCAGCTCTTCGGCGCCCCGCATGTCACCGGTGCGGGCCAGGGCCACAACGGCGCCGCCCACGGCCGTCAAGGAGTCGAAGGAGGCCGGCAGGCGACCGGGCGAGGCGGTGAGCAACAAGTCGACCGACTCGGCAGCGCGCGCACGCGCCCGCACGGCCAGTTCCCGAGCCCGCGCGGGACGAGCGGCACTGAGCGCCACCGCGCCGGCGGCGAGCAGCGACACGGCCGGGGACTCACCCACGAGGCCCTCGATCCGATCGCACAGCCTTGCGACCGCCCCCGTGTCGCCGCCTTCCGTGTACGCCTCCGCAACGGCCGCCAGTGCGGACACCGCCGCCGCGCCCCGCAGCTGACGGGCGGCCTCCTCCGCCTCCCTCAGCAGTGCTCGGGCGCCCGCGTCGTCGCGGGACCACGCGGCGCGGGCCACCTCGGTCAACGTCCGTACCCAGGCGACCGGGTCGTCCGCGACGGTGACCCGCAGCCGCCCGTACCAGCTGTCCCCACGGGGTCCCGCCGCCTCCGGGTCGAACTCCCCCAGCAGTTCGAGTGCCGCCCGGTCGGCTCCCACGGTCATGAGCGCCACGGCTCCGGCACGGATCACGTTCTCCGCCAGACCCTGCGGGCACCAGGGATCCTGCTCGGCGGCGTGCACCGCGAGCGGTACGGCCTCGCCGACCAAAGACACCACGCGCAGACGGTCACCCGCGCCCGCCGCGAACTGCGCGATCCGCACCAACGCCTGGGCCCGCAGCTCCGGTTCGAAGATGCTCCGCGCCATGCCGACAGCCCGTTCCCACCGCCCCAGCCGGGCCGTGGCGACCGGAAGCCCGGGGTGCAGGGACATGTTGCGCCGCGCGACCAGGTCCCGGGCCGCGGAGAGGGCCGCCTGGGTGCCGAGGTCCTCCGGGGCCCGCTCGCGCACCATCTCCCGTACGAGATCGAGCTCCGCGACCGCGGCGGTATCGCTTCCGGTGACCTCGCGCAGCCGCTCGTGGCGCCGGGCGTCGAGGGCCAGGGCGGTGGCGCGGGCGATGTCGCCGAGCGAGACGGTGAGGCGGCTGTACGCGTGCAGGAGGTAGCCGGGGGTCTCGGTGGGCCAGCCGCGCGCCGCGTAGTCCCGCGCCCAGGCGTGCACCCGGGCGCGGAACACGTCGAGGTCCGGGCCGAGTTCGTCGACGGCCGTGGCGAACAGCGTCTCGTGCGCGAACAGCAGACCCCGGCGCCCCAGGGAGTCGTACAGAATCCCGCTGGAATCACCGGCGCCGACCCTCAGGATGCGTCCGAAGGCGCTGCCGAGACGCCGCTTGAGGTCGTACTGCGTGGTCTCCGAGAGCTCCCGCATGTCGTCGGCGGTGAGGCTGCCGCGGGCGGCCGCGAGCAGGCCGACGAGGTCGCGGCCGAGCCGGTCGCCGGTCAGCGCGCTCGTCAGGTCGTAGCGGGCCTCGTGCTCGGTGTGCCGGGCGGCGGCCACGGATCGCAGTTCGTGCACCCGGCAACTGCGCAGCGGATGACCGCCCTTGACGTCGGAGGGCAGGTCCGGTCGCGGTCTGCTGGTGACCAGGACCCGCACATTGTCGGGCAGGCGCTCGGGCAGCAGCGAGGCGATGGACGGGCCCCGGCCGTCCGCACGCAGCGCCTCGTCCTCGTCGAGGCCGTCCACGACGAGCAGCAGGACCGCATCGACCGCGGACAGCCGTCCGGCCGCCTCGTGCAGCAGCTGACGGCGCTCCCCGTCTCGCGCGGCCCCCGAGGTCAGGCCGGCCGGCGGCCGTCCCGCGAGGAGGGAGAGCTGGTGGACGAGCGCCTCGGTGCAGGCGGTGGCGTCGGCCTGCTCGGCCCGCCGGTTGGTGACGAAGAACCACACGGGTACGACGCCACGGGGCGGGTCGAGGGCGAAGGAGGACACCAACGCGGTCTTGCCCGCCCAGGGCGGTCCCTGGATCCACAGATAGCGTTCGCTGCCCGCGCAGAAGTCGACCAGCAGCGCCCGCTCCTCTTGGCGGTCCTCCAGTCCTTCCGGGGCTACGTCCGCCAGTTGGGCCCGGTAGGCGGCCTCGGTCAGGCCCGCCTCGGAGACGGGCAGCACGCCGGCCAGCCCCTCGGGACGTACCGCGAAACCGAGCAGCGCCTCCAGCTCCCGCACCTCGTCGGCGCCTAGCCGCTCCGCCCACCGGTCCACCCGGCTCGCCGCCAGCCGCCCGGGCCCGTCGGCCAGATGATGCTCCGCCACGACACCGACCAGGAACCCGCCGCTGAACACGGCCGCTCCGGACATGCCCTGCCACGGCGACACGCCCGGATCCGGCGAGGAGGGCGGTGTCACCGACAGATCGAGCGTGCCCTCGCGGCGGTTGGCGAGCACCGCGCACGTCGCGTGCACGTGTTCCGAGTCGCGGTAGTGCCAACTCGCCTCGTCCGTACGCATCTTGAACTCCGGGAAGCCGACCGCACTGCACCGCAGCACCGCGTCCGCCTCACCGATCCGCCCGGCGCGGGCGTGCTCGGCCTTCTCCTGCGGTACGGCGAGCACGGCCACGTCGATTCCCGCGTGCGCCCAGGCCACGGACACGTCCGCCTGGCGTTCGCCCGGCCGGTCGGCGTCGAACCGCACCCGGATCTCAGCAGCACCGGCGACCACGTGCGCGGCGGTCAGAACCGCGCCGGAGGCGACCAGATAGCCCGAGCCGCGCCGCCGTCCGCCGTCGCGCAGCCGCACGACCACCTCGGCGACGTACTCGATTCGCAGCCCGCCCTGTCCCGCCACGCCCTCAGCGCTCCCGGTCCACCTCGTCACCGGCGATCCACGCCGTCCTGGCCGTTCCGTCGGGGGCGACGAGCTTCGGCTGCAGGGTGAGCGTGATCCGCTGGGTCTGCGACTGCGCGAGCCGACCCGTGCCGTTCGCCTCGACCACCCAGAAGCGGACCTTGCCACCGGCCGACGCATCGCGGTCGACGGCCACGGTCGCCTCCAACTCGACGGGACCGAGCTCGAAGCGCAGCACCTCACCCGTCCCTTCGGCCAGCGCGGTGGTGAGCTCCTTGCGCAAGTCCCGGATCAGCTCGGACAGTTCGATCATGCGGCCCCCTCGGCGAATCACCGAGATCGTACAAGTCGCGCGGCTCTCACCGGGCCGCGCGCGTCAAGCAGCGGTCACAGGCCACTGACCCGCAGCGTGATGTTCAGTCGTCCCGTCAGGCCGAGACCGGCGGGACCCGTGCCCGGATGCACCCGCGGCACCCCGTGGTACGCCGCCCGCGACGCGCCCCCGAACACGAAGAGGTCCCCGCTGCGCAGCTCCACATCCGTGTACGGCCGCGTCCGCGACTCGGTGTTCCCGAACCGGAAGACGCAGGTGTCGCCGAGGCTCAGGGACACCACCGGCGCGTCGGACTTCTCGTCGCTGTCGCGGTGCATGCCCATGCGGGCGTCGCCGTCGTAGAAGTTGATCAGGGCGATGTCGTACGCGGCTTCCCCGGCTGCCTCGGCGCCGAGGGCGTCGGCGACCGCGCTGCGGCCCAGGTCCCCCAGCCAGGCCGGGAACGGTTTCACGGAGGCGCCGTCGCCGTCGACCACGGTGCGGGCGTAGCCGTACGGATACCAGTGCCATCCCAGGCAGACCTGCCGGGCGGTCATCGTGCCGCCGCCGGGGGTGCGGACCGTGCGCAGGCCGGCCGGTGGGCGGGCCCACGCCCGGCAGGCCTCCAGGAGCTGCCGGCCGCGCTCGGCGTCGAGCCAGTCGGGCAGGTGCACGGCGCCCGGCGCGACCTCGGTCCGGTCACGCGGAAACAGTTCACCGTCCATGAATCCCATCCTCGCGCACCCGGGGTCCGGCCTCCCCGACCGGCCCCGATCCGCCCCACGCCTGTCCACGGACCCTCCGTCGACCTTCCGCTGCCCGCCCTGAGCTGCGGCTCGGCTAGCCTGGACGCACGATGAACGACGGTATGACCACCCCCTGGGGCGCGTACGCGCTCACCCGCCATCCCGAGGACCCGCGCGACCGGCTGCGCGCCTGGGACGCGGCGGACACGTATCTGCTGCGACACCTCGCGGAGAGCGGCACCTCTCTCGCCGGGGCGGTCGTGGTGGTCGGCGACCGCTGGGGCGCCCTCACCACGGCGCTGTCGACGCACCGGCCGACGCAGATCACCGACTCGTTCCTCGCTCGCGAGGCGACGCGCGCGAACCTCGCCCGCAACGGCGCGGACGAGTCCGCCCTACGGCTCCTGACCACGCAGGACACTCCCCCCGACCGTATCGACGTGCTCCTGGTCCGCGTGCCCAGGAGTCTCGCCCTGCTGGAGGACCAGCTGCACCGGCTGGCACCCGGCGTGCACGAGGGGACGGTCGTCGTCGGGACCGGGATGGTCAAGGAGATCCACACCTCGACGCTGAACCTGTTCGAACGGATCCTCGGCCCGACCCGCACCTCACTGGCCGAGAAGAAGGCCCGGCTCATCTTCTGCACCCCGGACCCGGCCCTCGCCCGGGGCACCAACCCGTGGCCGTACCGCTACGACCTCCCCGAGGGCATCGGCATCGTCTCCGGCCGCCCCGTCACCAACCAGGCGGGCGTCTTCTGCGCCGACCGCCTCGACATCGGCACCCGCTTCCTGCTCCAGCACATGCCGCGCAGCCGCGGCGCCGAGCGCGTCGTCGACCTGGGCTGTGGCAACGGCGTCGTCGGTACGGCGATTGCGCTCGCCAACCCGGAGGCCGAGCTGCTCTTCGCGGACGAGTCCTACCAGGCGGTGGCCTCGGCGGAGGCGACGTACCGGGAGAACACCGGGGGCAGCGCCGAGTTCCGTGTCGGCGACGGTCTGGCGGGGGTCCCCGCGGCGAGCGCCGACCTCGTCCTCAACAACCCGCCGTTCCACTCCCACCAGGCGACCACCGACGCCACGGCCTGGCGCATGTTCACCGACGCCCGCCGCGTACTGCGACCCGGCGGCGAGCTGTGGGTGATCGGCAACCGCCATCTCGGCTACCACCTCAAGCTGCGGCGCCTGTTCGGGAACAGTGAACTGGTCGCGAGCGACGCGAAGTTCGTGGTGCTGAGGGCCGTCAGGAAGTAGCGGGGCGTAATTCGCTTGACCAGGTCAGGGGCCAACGCTGCACTGTGGCGGAGAACCACGAGTCGTGGTGCCCGTATCCCAGGAAGGCAGCGGCAGCGATGGAGATCCGCCCCACGACCGATCAGGACCTCGACGTCTTCGTCGACACCATGCACACCGCGTTCGGGCGCTTCCCCGAAACCCCGGCCGAGGACGGTGGCGCCTGGTGGTCGGCGCTGCAAATGGACCGCTGCCTGCTCGCACTGACGGAGGACGGGCGGCCCGTCGGCACCGCCGGTGCGCACTCCTTCGAGCTCACCCTGCCCGGTGAGATCCTCGTTCCGGCCCCCGGGGTGACCGCCGTCGGTGTCCTGCCCTCGCACCGACGGCAGGGCGTGCTGAACGCGATGATGCGGCATCAGCTCGCCGAGCTGCGGGCCCGAGGGGAGTTCCTCTCCGTGCTGCTGGCCTCCGAGGCCCTGATCTACCGCAGGTTCGGCTACGGACCGGCGACCCGCACAGGGCAGCTGACGGTGCCGCGCCACCGGTCCGCCTTCGCCCTCCCCCGGGCGCGCGGCACAGCCGACGCTCCGGACACCGGCTCGGTCGAAGTGCTGCGGCGCGCCGAGTGCGGCGAGATCCTGGAGGAGGTCTACGACCGCTACCGGCGCGCACAGCCCGGCGCTCTCTCCCGGCCGCACCGCTGGTGGGCCCTGGGCGCGGGCCAGCCCCCGATCTCCCGGGCGCCGCGCTACGTCGCTGTCCACCGGGACGCCGACGGCATCCCTGACGGGTACGCCAGCTACTCGCTCGGCGATCACGGCACCTTGACGGTCGACGAGACCATCACCGCCGACGACGCCGTCTTCACGGCCCTGGCCCGGTTCGTGCTCGGACATGACCTGGTCGGTCAGGTCGTGTTCAAGCACGTCCCGCCCGACCACCCGCTGCGCTGGCAGCTCGCGGACTTCCGCGCCGCTGAGGTGAGCAACGACATGGACTGGCTCTGGGTGCGGCTGCTGGACGTCCCGCGAGCGCTGACCGCGCGCGGCTGGTTCACCGACGGCGAGCTCGTCCTCGACGTCGACGACCCGTTCCTCGGCGAGCACGGCCGCTACCTGCTGACGGTCCGGGACAGCAAGGCCGACTGCGTGCCCACGGACCGGGAGCCCGACCTTTCCCTGGACGTGAGCGACCTGGGCTCGATCTACCTCGGCGGCACGGCGCCGAGCACGCTCGTACGTGCCGGACACATCCGGGCCCACCGCCCGGGCGCGGCCGCCCTCGCTGACGCCCTCTTCCGCGCCGAGCGCTCCCCGCACTGCCTGCACTGGTTCTGACCCGATCGCGGCTCACTCGGTCATCACCTGTGGCCACCTCGCATGACGGGTCACGCCGGACTCCGGGCCTCCCGGGCCGCGGAGGTGAGGGACATGTCCGCGTAGCGCTCGCCGGCCACCTGGGCGGCGAGCGGTTCCAGCAGCGCCAGCTCTTCGGAGGTCAGCAGGATCCGGGTGGCCGCGGCGTTTTCGAGGAGGCGGCCCCGCTTGCGGGTGCCGGGGATGGGGACGACGGTCAGGCCGTGTGTCAGGGCTCGCTGGTGCACCCAGGCCAGGGCGATCTGGGCCGTGGTGGCGCCATGGTCTGCCGCGATCTTGTGCAGCGGTGCCAGGAGAGCCGTGTTCGCCCTGGCGTTGTCGCCGGTGAAGCGCGGCAGCATCTGCCGGAAGTCGCTGCTGGAGAGGTCGGTACTCGCGTCGGCGAAGGTGCCGGTCAGAAAGCCCCGGCCGAGCGGCGAGTACGGCACGAAGGCGACCCCGAGCGCGGCGGCGGCGCCCACCGCGCTGTTCTCCACGTCCCTGCTGAAGACCGACCACTCCGTCTGCAGGGCGGCGATCGGGTGCACGGCGTGCGCCTCGCGCAGCTCATCGCCGGTGACCTCGCTCAGGCCGAGGTGCTTGACCTTGCCTTCCCGCACCAGTTCGGCCATGGCTCCGACGGACTCGGCGAGCGGTACGGCCGGGTCGCGGCGGTGCATGTAATAGAGGTCGATGACCTCTACGTCGAGGCGCCGCAGACTCGCCTCGACGGCCTTCTTGAGGTAGCCGGGATCGTTGCGGATGGCCCGATAGTTCGGGTCGTCGGCGCGGTACTCGATACCGAACTTGGTGGCCAGCGTGATCTCATCGCGGTGCGCGGCGACGAACGGCGCGAGGAACTCCTCGTTGGCCCCGACGCCGTACATGTCGGCGGTGTCGATGAGGGTGACGCCCGCCTCGACGGTGGCCTCCAGGGTGTCGCGGGCCGCCGCGTCGTCGGTCTGTCCGTAGGCGACGCTGATGCCCATGGCGCCGAAGCCCTGGACGCCGACGAGGGGGCCACCGGTGCCCAGTTCGACCTTGCGGATCTGTTCGAAGGTGGTGCTCATGATGGCGTTCAGGCCCTTTCCGGCGCCGGGTGGGCGTCCGCATAAAAGTCGATCTTGGCGTCGAGCACGGTGAGGGTGTCCTGCAACTCCGCGATGCGCGCCGCTACTTCGCGCCGGGTCTGTTCCAGAATCCTGCGCCGCTCGTCGAACGTGTACTCCCCTCGGCGGACGAGCTCCGCGAAGTGCACCATGTCGGCGACCGGCATCCCGGTCATCCGCAGCCTGCGCACGAAAGAGAGCCAGTCCAAGTCGGTGTTGCCGTAGACGCGTTGGCCGGTGTGCGACCGCGCCACGTTCGGCATCAGGCCTATCTCCTCGTACCAGCGCAGGGTGGGCGCGCTGAGCCCGGTGAACGACACGACCTCGCGGATCGTGTAACGGTCCTGGCCTTCGGGTCGCGGATGGTCCGACCCCGCGACGACACAGACGTCCACGGGCTGCGGCTCCACGGGCGGGGGCTTCACGGAGGTGCTGTCGATCACCGTCATGCCGACCACGTTAGGAGGTTCAAGTGCACTTGAAGCAAGGGCCTTCGAACGCGCGAGACCGAGCAGCGCTGACGACGGTCATCGTGGACCTCCGCTGTACCGTCTCCGGGGACGATCACAGGGAGGAGCGGGATGAGGAACGGTCTTCGGTTCGGCTGGGAACTGGGCGGCAGCGGCTGGGCCCGGTGCCGCATAGCGGACGGGACCTCGGAACACGAGGACATCGTCAGCTACTGCACGGATGCCCTTGCCGACCTCCTGCACGGCGTAGGGGGTCTCTACGGCACCGCCGGCGTCCGGCGCTTCTCCTTCGACCTTGAACCGGCCGAGGCGAGGTGGGTCCTGCGGGGTGACGGATCGGAGGTCGGTATCACGATCTATCGGTTTGCCGACATGTCCGCGAGCTTCGATGCGCCCGACCAGGAAGGCAGCCCGGTCTGGAGTTCCACGCAGCCGCGCGTTCTGCTGAGTCATGTCGTCCTGGAGGCCGCCCAGTCGGTACTGCGGCTTCACGGCGAGGACGGCTATCTGGCGGAGTGGGTCCAACACCCCTTTCCCGTCGCGGCAGTGCAAGACCTGCGCCGCCTCCACCTCCGGCACGACGGGTGCGAGCGTGAGCACGACATGGCGCTTCCCTAGGCGGACGGCCCTGAGCCGCTGCGTGCGGGAGCGGCGCGATCCGGCACCCCCGCGGACGCCACCGGCGGCGGGCGGGAACTCCCCCGC